>JAQBVR010000007.1 GCA_027623015.1 bacterium
GCCCTCTTGTAGTGTAGCAATTTCAAGAAGTTGAACGACCCTGACTGAACAGAGCGAAGCGGAGTGAGTCGAAGAGCCCATCAGATAGGGCTGCTCCTCATGGCGTCGTCCTCGGCCTCTCCTGTTTGCATGCTTTCTATTTTTATCTCGTTGATTCTTGTGTCTCGGTATTTATGAGCAGCTTCTCGTACATGGCTGATGTTGTATGTGGCATCACGCTTCTTGTCTTGCGTCTCCTGTTCTAAGCTGCGCTTGGTATCTATTTCTTTTTCGTCTGTCTTCTTCTGTGTCATTCGTATTTCATTATGGATACGGATCTCTTCTTTTTTGCGATCTACTTCTATCTTTGTACGTTTCTTTTCAAATTCTCCTCGTAGCTGTTGAGCGTCTTTTCTCTCTTTTTCTTCGACCTGCTTCTCTTTTGCTTTGCGTATGCCATCCTCTTTTATATCTTTCAGTGCCATCTTTTTTCTATCTGCTTCGCGTGTAACTTTCTGCTGCTCATTGCGTTCCATAATCGCAAGCTTCGTGACTTCCGTCTTGGCCGTTTCATTCAGCTGCATGATGCGTTGCTTTTCTTCTATATCTGCATCTCCACGGGACTTTCGCGCTTCTTCTGTTGCCTTCTTCGTGCCCAGTGTCGCATCTCTGTCGAGTGACTCATGCTTATGAAATGCTTCTTTTTCAGCATCTTTGACTTTTGTCAAAACTGCTTCTTCTTCGTCTCTCAAATCTTTTTCCATTTTCATTTTTCGTCGGTTGGCATCACCAAGTTCTTGTAGATACAACGCTTGTTCTTCTGCCTCCTTCTTTTTTCTCTCCACCTCCTCCTCCATATGTATGAGCTCAGCCTCTTTGCGCTTTTTTTCTTCTGCTAGATCTATTTTATGTTGAATCTCTCCCTGTCGAAATGCTTCTTTTTCAGCTGTAGCCTGTAGCTCTCTCTTTTCTTCTTGGGCAATAAACTGCTTTGCACGCTCTGTTTCGGCTACTGCTTCCAGCTTCTTCTTTCGGGTCCGATCTGTGCGCTTCATAGTATCTTGTGCGATGCGCTTAGCTCCTTCTTCGAGTGTTTTATCGAACTCCTCTTTCTTTTCTTTTGCCTTGGTTTCTTCCTTGTCGTCCATAGTTCCCAAAGGAGCGTCGGATGATGAATCTGTTGGCAACTTTGCCTCCCCTTCTTTTGGTATAGACGCAGGCTTCTTTGCAGGCTCGTCTGAAGCTGCATCATCGCTAAAATCGTACATAGATTTGGTCATCTAGGTATTATAGCACAATTTAGAGCGGATTTGTACTACTAGTCTATTGAAGAAATAGAGATCAAAGGCAAAGTGCTGGAGAAAGATTCTGAGGAGTAACATGTACTAGGTCTGATAGTAGTGAAACGAGGCACCCCTCCCTTTCAGGGAGGGGTGCGCAAGCGAATTTCCTATCCATTTCTCTGTTTATCCTTCGATAAGAGGTGTTCAATAACCCAAAACAGGGCACTTCGAAAACATCGAGTACGTCGAGTACCTCTTCTCAGTCCTTCATAATAGAAATCCCCAGCTCCTCTATTTGCTCCTCTGGCATAGGGGACGGTGCTCCTAGCATCAAGTCCTTGGCTTTCTGATCCTTCGGGAAGGCTATCACCTCTCGGATGTTGGGTTCGCCCGCTAAGATCATTACGACGCGGTCTACACCGTATGCAAAGCCACCATGTGGTGGTGCGCCGTATTCAAACGCACGAAGGATGTGACCAAAGCGCTCCTCTTGGTCTTTCTTAGATATGCCTAGCAGGTCGAACACTTCTCCTTGTAGCTTAGGATCATGAATCCTGATCGACCCACTTCCCAGCTCGTATCCGTCGAGCACAAGATCATAGCAGATGGCAGTTATGCCAAATGGGTCTTCATTGCGTTTTTCCCATTGGTCTAGGTGAGGATGTGTAAATGGATGATGTGAAAATGTTACACCGCCATCATCTGTTTCTTCACAGAGTGGGAAGTCTGTTACCCAAAGCATAGAATGCACGGAGGTATCTATGAGATCAAAACGCTGAGCAGCTTCTTGGCGAATGCGTCCGAGGCTTGCGCAGACTACGGAGAACTTGTCGGCTCCGAAGAAGATCGCATCTCCCGTCTTTGCACCGAGAGCTTTTTGGAGTTTTTCTAGGTAGCCATCTGCAAAAAATTTCAGCAATGGTGAGTGAGGGCCTTCTTCTTTGAAGAGGATGTACGCTAGCCCCTTTGCTTTCTGTTCTTTGGCAAGTTCTGTCCATCGGTCTATCTCTCCACGTGAGAGTTCTGCGCCTCCAGGGACGCAGATTGCTCGCACAATTCCTTTGTTTGCTATTGCATCTTCAAATACGTTGAACCCACATTCTTTGGAGATGTCACCAATATCAACGATAGGCAGGTCGTACCGTAGATCTGGCTTGTCTGAGCCGTAGTTGTCCATGACATGTTGCCATGTGTAGCGTTCCACTTTGCCAGTTTTGAGCGGCTTCTCACCGCATTCTTTGAGGATACTTATCAATGAGCCCTCGATGACGTTCATCACATCTTGCTGCTCGCAAAAGCTCATCTCAAAGTCGAGCTGTACAAACTCTGGTTGCCTGTCTCCACGGAGATCTTCGTCACGGAAACAGCGGCATAGCTGAAAGTATTTATCGATGCCACCAACCATACAGAGCTGCTTTAGTTGTTGTGGACTCTGTGGCAGTACGAAGAAGTTTCCTGGGTACACACGAGAGGGGACGATGTATTCACGTGCACCTTCTGGTGTTCCCTTTATGAGGCATGGTGTATCCACTTCTATGCAATCTTGCTCTGCGAAGTATTTACGTATGATTTGAAACACTTTGGAGCGTAGCGCCATGTTTTTCTGCATGCGTATACGTCGCATGTCTAGATATCGGTACTCTAAGCGGATTTCTTCTCCTACATCTTTCTCTTGGTCTATCTCGAATGGTGGCGTTTTGGATTCGTTTAACACTTCGATATTTTTGACGAGTACTTCCACTCCTCCAGTTGGGTTTTCTGATCGCACTGCATCATCTTTTCGCTTTTGAACAGGGCCAGTAACTTTTAGCACCCACTCTGGTCGAACGAGTTCGCCGATAGCGAAAGCATCTTTGTTCTTTGGGTCGAAGACGATCTGTGTAAAGCCATAGCGGTCACGTAGATCGATGAAGATGAGCCCTCCATGGTCACGTCGACGGTGTACCCAGCCACAGAGTGTTGTTTCTGTCCCATCAAGGTCTTCGCGTAACTGCCCGCAGGTGTGTGTTCGAAGCATGTTTGTATGCTAGCAATCTCTTGAAATAGAGGAAACCATATGATGGACATAAATACATAGTAAATTCCAAAACTGGGATGTCATCCTGCGTGCCGTCCGTAGCCTTGCATGCCGACCATAGCTTTAGCGACGGTTGGGCGAAGGGGGGAGCCTGACGAAGGGCCAAAACCCAATGACTCATAACTTTTTATTACAATAGCTTCGTCATAGCCTCCTTCAATTCTATAACGTCCTTGAATTCACGGTGCACTGATGCAAAGCGGATGTACGCGATTTTGTCCAGTTTCTGTAGCTCTTTCATCACATCTGTTCCTATGGTGCTGCTGGCCACCTCTTTCTTATTTGCTCCCCATTTCTCTTCTAGTTTTGTAAGGAGTTTATCTATCTGGTTCTGTGAAATGGGTCGTTTTGTACATGCAAGCCAAAGGCCTCTTTCGAGCTTGGAACGACTATATGGCTCTCTCGTACTATCTCTTTTTATGACGATCAAAGAACTAAGTTCCTGTCTTTCGAAGCTCGTGAATCGATGGTTGCACTTCGTGCATTCTCGCCTTCTACGTACAGCACGCCCCTCTTCGGCAAGTCTAGAGTCGATCACAGATGTATCCGCAGATTTGCAGTGAGGACAGTGCATGAAGCTATTGTAACGAATTATGAATTATGAATTATGAATTATGAAAGGAAAATATGACTATTCACGTTAACTTCTTAGGATCCTTTCTTTTCCTTCCGAGAGATCAATAACCTTCGATGATGGCATTTTGGGCAATTCTCCACTATCAATGATGAAATCAGGAATCAGTCCTTGTGCCTGTATTTGTTCTATGGAGTAGGTGTTTGGTTGGCCGTGAATGTTTGCAGATGTTGTGCTGATGGGTTTGCCGAAGGCTTTTACTAATGTTTGGGCGGTTGGGTGGGAGGAGATGCGGATGCCTATAGTTGCGGGTTGCGGGCCTGCCCCTCGTAGCCTTGGCATAGTGGGGTTGCGGGTTGCGGGTTTAACTTTCAGGGTGTTGTCTTTTGCACGCAATATTATAGTCAGTGGCCCTGGTAGATATTCATCTGCAAGTTTCTGTGCGGGATCATTCCATTCTATGTATTGCTTTGTTTGATCAACTGATTCAAATAATGCGCTGACGGGCATGTGTTCTGGTCGCTGCTTTAGTGCAAAGAGTTTGGCTACTGCTGCAGGGTTGCTCAGGTCACACGCAAGCCCATAGCAGGTTTCTGTAGCATGTGCGACGATGCCTCCAGACTCAAGAATGCGTACTGCTTCGGTAATTATATCTGCAGTCATAGATTACAGTGTAGTTGTAACATATTTTTCCATCACCTCTGCGATCTTCTTTTCTAATATGGTCGATGTACTGATAGTGAGTGGGAGCGAGACAGTCTGTTCACCAATTTTGAGTTGCACCTTCTCTTTGCCTGGGAAAGTTTCGAGTACATGCTTGAGGTCGAGAAGCATCTTCTTTGGTGCTCTTTCGGGGAGGTCGATAGTATAGACACTGATTTGTGTTTTTGAGTTGGGGGTTGTGGGTTGCGGGTTTTGTATGTCATTTGTTTTATTTGGGATTTGGGATTTGGGATTTGGGACTTCATCTGCCTCTTTATTGTTTTGCAGCAATCCTAGTTCACTCATTATTTTATCTACAGGCATGCCGTCAGATATCCATTTAGCGATGGGGCCAACCAATTCTTCTGTTACCACAGGACTTTTTTTTTCTACAGTAATAGTCTCACCTGCTATTACATTTCCTTCTTCATCTATTGCGTCTACAGCGTCAATTTCGTTATCTTCTAGCGATACTGCTCTCGTAATTCTGATGCCATTCTTTGCCTCTTCTTCATCATAAAATCCAGATTTTTTTGCGTTGTCTATGACACGAGTGAGCTTCGTACTTTTTATGCTATCGGCCCGTACTTGCAATTGGCCTGCGCGTAGGTCGAGTGCGCCATCGATGACAAGGAATGTATTTGCATCTTCTATGTGCTCCGCAACTTCTGCATATGTTCGTGGGAACAGGGTTACTTCTATCTTTCCAGTAGGGTCTTCGAGAAACAGTATTGCCATTGTGTCTCCTTTTTTAGTTGTAATCTTTTTAATACCTTCCTGTATACCTGCAAGTTTGACCTTCTTGCCCACCTCTTTTTGCGTTAGATTCCCGATGAGCTGCGCCTTTTTCCCTATGTATTTCTTCAGTCCGGCAAGTGGGTGACTCGATACATACATACCAAGGGTTTCTTTTTCCCATTGTAGTTTCTCTAGAGGGCTTGCAGGATCTGTCTCGGGAAATTCTATCTTTGCTTCAGATTCAGGATCCTCCATGCTAGCAAAGAGGTCAGTTTGCGTACTACTTACATCGCTACAAGCCTTGGCATAGTCGGTGATGTGTACAAGAGTTCGCCTTTCGCCAAGTGAATCTAGCGCTCCTGCCTTTGCCAGTGCGTCGACAGTTTTTTTATTGATGATTTTCGCAGGGACCCGACTAGCAAAATCTTCTAGGCTACTGAACTTTTCACCCTGCTCACGCACTTCGATGATCTGCTGTACAGAGCTATCCCCGATTCCTTTGATTGCTGTAAGTCCAAATCGAATAGCACACTCCTTTGGCATCGCAGTGAAGTGGCGTAGGGATTCATTGATATCTGGTGGAAGAACTTCTATGCCCATCTCTCGACATTCTTCGATCTCGATCATCACCCTATCTGTTCGTTGTGCGTCGCTACTGAGGAGGGCGGACATAAATTCCACAGGGTAGTGTGCTTTGAGATATGCAGTTTCATAGGCAATGCGTGCGTAGCCAGCAGCATGTGATTTGTTAAATCCATACCCAGCAAATGGCGTGATGACATCATCGAATATTTTCTCAGCAAGAGCTTTGTCATAGCCTTTTTCCATTGCACCTGCGATGAACTTTTCACGTTGAGCATCGAGCTCAGATTTAATCTTTTTACCAATGGCTCGCCGTAAGATGTCTGCACTGCCAAGGGAAAATCCTGCAAAGACCTGAGCGATCTGCAAGATCTGTTCTTGGTAAATGCCAATACCGTATGTCGGTTCGAGGATTGGTTTTAGATCATCGTGGATGTACTTCACCTTTTCTTTACCGTGTTTACGTTTGATGAAACTTGGGATGTACTCCATCGGACCAGGTCGATACAAAGAGACCATAGCAGTGATGTCGCCAAATACTGTTGGCTTGAGTTGTTTTAGGTATCTACGCATGCCTCCGGACTCCAGCTGGAATACTCCAGTCGTTATACCTCGTTGTAATAACGCGTATGTTTCGCTGTCATCTATGGGGATATTTGCAATATCTAGTTCCTTACCTTCGGTACGCTCGATAATCTCCAGTGTTGTCTGAATAACCGTTAAGTTCATAAGTCCTAGGAAATCCATCTTTAGAAGACCAAGAGCCTCAAGTGGTTTAGCAGATGACTGTGTAATGATCGTCTGATCGTCCTTGGGCGCTCTTTGCAGTGCGGTGTAACACACGGTTGGTTCTTCAGTAATGATCACTCCACATGCATGTACAGACACGTGACGAGCCTTCTTCTCAAGCTTGAGAGCAATATCAATAATCTTTTTGTAGGTTTCATTGGTGTCGTATGCAGACTTCAATTCTTGCGTTTCAAGCGCTTCGTCGAGTGTGGTACCAGGGCGTTCGGGTATGAGTTTGGCGAGAGAGTTCATCTCCAAAAATGGCACACCATACGCACGACCTACATCTTTTACTGCAGCTCTCGCTGCCAGTGTTCCAAATGTGCAGATCTGTACAACTTTATCTTCACCGTATTTTTCGCGCACATAATCCAACACTTCATCTCTACGGTTATCGGCAAAGTCTATATCGAAGTCCGGCATAGATATACGTTCTGGATTGAGAAATCGCTCGAAGAGCAGTCCGTGTTCTATGGGGTCTAGACCTGTGATCTTCAGGCAGTACGCGATCATCGATCCTGCAGCAGACCCACGTCCAGGCCCTACGGTGATGCCCCGACGCTTTGCTTCGTTGACGAAGTCTGACACGATCAAGAAGTATCCTGCAAAGTCGACTTCTTCGATGACTTTTAACTCGTATTCCAAGCGGTCACGATGTTCCTGTGTCGGGTTTTTATACTGTTTAGCGAGTCCTTCCGTTGCAAGTTCCCGTAGATATGCAGCTTCTGTTTTTTTGTCTGGAACAGGAAATCTTGGGATCCGGTATGTGCCAAAATCTAGTTCTATGTTGCATCGGTCTGCTATAACTTTCGTATTTTCGAGTGCCTCTGGTACGTGCGCAAATATCTTTTCTATTTCTTCGTAGGGGCGCATAGAGAAGTCGCTATCTCTCATGGAAAATCTGCTGGGGTCATCAACATGAGCATTCTTTTGTATGCATAGCAATACATCATGCGCTTCTGCATCCTCTGGTTTGCAATAGTGGGCATTGCAGGTGGCTACTAGTGGTACATTCAGTTCCTTTCCCCACTTGATAAGCTGCTGATTGATTTCGGATTGTCCGTTTACATTTGGTAGATCCATAAGCTCGAAGTACAGATTGTCTTCGCCGAAGAACCCACGGTATTGCTCTACGAGTTCCTTGATCCTCTCTCCATCTTCTGCGAGTGCAGCTTGGGGTATTGCGCCACTCATAGGTCCAGATAGCGCTATTAGGCCCTTGCCGTAGTTCTCTAGAAGCTCAGCGTCGACGCGCGGCTTGTAGTACATGCCCTCAAGTGCTGCCTTTGTCGCTAGCTGTAGTAGGTTCTGGTAGCCTTCTTGTGTTTCTGCCAGAAGAACGAGAGGGTAACGTTTCGTGTCTGTGCCGCTTTCTTTGTCGTGGCGTGTCCGACGTGCTACGTATGTTTCAAGTCCTAGAAGCGGCTTCACCTTATGTTTGAGAGCGCATTGGTAAAACTCTGTCAGTCCATAGGTGTGCCCCTTGTCTGTGAGACCTACGGCAGATTGTCCTAGTTCTTTTGCACGTAATACGATCTCTTCAGGGCTTGGTAGAGCCTCGAGTAGAGAGTACGTAGAATGGCAGTGCACGTGAACGAAATCCTCTTTTTTCATAGGAGATTATGCTACAACATGAATGGGTTTTTGTCGAAAGCTTTGTTTTTCTTAGTGTGTTTCAATGGGTCAAAGGGGGCACTGGGAACCAGTGGGCAAAAGGAGCTAACGGGCCAAACCCAAATATACACCTTTACCCCTTGTCCCCCTTTATTCTATCCCCTCTGTTACTTTTGCAGCGCTTCTACACATTTCATGGTGTGTTGGATTGCCGACAAACGATCCGTCTGTGTACGGGAAGCACACATCTTTGAAGTTGATCTTGAGTATGTGATCAAGTTGCTTGGTACAAGTGCGGTAGATGCATGATCTTCTGAGGTACCATCCTAAACCACGCGTGAATTTTCGTGCACCTACTTCCTGCTTCGATGCATAGCGAGAGAAATCTCTCATGACCGTTCTCAGTGGCTTTAACATTGTAGTTATTTGCAGCTGAGCATCTGTAGATTGCATGATAGCCGTTGCCTCTTCTCCCATTTGTTCTATATTCCAACGCTTAAAGTAATCTCTCATGAACCAGCGAATGAAACTCTTTGAACTTCCTAGTATTGATTCACGCGCTTCGGCATCTGTGAACTCAGTTGAGCCATCGATATACTCGTTTGGGAATTTGAGATAATCCGCTTGTTCGCGCAGTGCACCCCATGCACGTAATTGATAGAACAGTCCATGTAAGAGTGCTGGTTCGTTTTTCGAAAGATTGAACGGTCCTCGTAAGGCTATCCGCGCTGCGCCTTTAGGAAATTCATTTGGTGTGTCGGTATCGATGCGTGCTGCTTCAAGCACGTCTCCGTCGAATCGGTTGCACCCTATACGTGTACGATGAGTCCGTTCCGATTCTCTGCCCTTGAGGAAGTCGTCGAGTCTGTCTTGGATATCGGACGTATCTCTTCCCAATGATGTGAGAATGGCAAGAGTTATGTCTCGTATGTAGTCTACATTGTTTAAAAAGTCGTCGCGTGCATCTATAAAAGCAGCCATTCCGTCTCGTTCTGCGACAGCATAGACACGTCCTCCATCTGCTATATCGTTTAATATACCCAAGTCACAACCGTATCCTGCTCCAGTAGGAGGAAGATAATCAGAGTGAAAAGGGCACATGATTTGCTCCTCTGGTTCGGGGTCTGGCTTGTCGCAACTGTGTGCTTCGCAGGATTTCCATGATGCCAGTGGATTACCCTTATTTTGTAAGCATGTTACCCGGTCTCCTAGTACGCAATTTAACCCCTCTGACTTGTTGCAGCACCACCCATCTTCATCGAAGCTATAGAGCCAGTGGTAATATTCGTCTTCGTATAGGGGATCTGTTCCACCTCTGATGAGTTGGTTGTAGCGCGCGTTAAGGAATCTTGCGAGTGACTGTAGACGGAAGATGTCTCCTATGCGCTTTTCCTCAAATGCAGTGAGGATCTCTTGGCGCACGAGCTCTATTTCTTCTTCCATGAGGATAAGATCATAGTGGTAACATGCCGTGATATTTACCAAGTCGCGTTGGTATTCAACTATACGTAGTTTTGTATCGACAAGCTCAAGAAATACACCAGTGAGCTGGCTGAGCCAGTTGAAAAAAACAAAGTGGAAGTCGCTGACCGATGCAGCACTTTGGGAGTTTGCAATACCTTGGTTTGCACGGTCGAGCACATCTTGAACGTAGTGGTCAGAGACTGCTAGATCATGAAAGGCGTACGTCTGGAGTGGTGTTCCAGCGAGTAGTAAGCCAATGAGTAGTGTACTAATCTTTTTCATTAGATATCGACGATGCGTTCACACATCTCTGTGGGGAAGTTTACATCGCCAAGTCCTTTGAGTAGGTCATCTGTTGAGTGCATGATTTCTTCGAAGGCGCGTACTGCGGTGGAGAAGTACAGTAGGTACACATTTGTACCAATGCGTGAGCCGACACCAGGTGCAAGGATGCTCAATGCATGGTGCTCTAACTGTTGTTCAAGTGGTTGGTCGTTGAGACTTTGCCATGTAGCAAGAAGATTGTAGGTTTGTCTGCTTAGTCTTCTGCGTACATCAAATGCACATTTTATAGGAGGGAAGAGTTTGGGTAGACCGTTGACTTGGCATAGTGCGTTGTCGAGTTCTTGCACTAAGGTATAGGGGCGATACGGTGGAAAGGGCACGCTTAAGTCAGGAGAAGAGAGGAAGAATGCTCCAAGGTTTGGGTCTTTACCAGCTTCGCTTTCATAGGGGAAGTTTTCTCCTTGTACAGTAGTTGTCCATCGTCCAGGGATGAGCTTATGTCCTTCGAGAGACTGCTCTACACATTGTCCGATAAAGCAGAGGTTATTGCCAATCGTATTGAGGAACTTCGTCTGGCAATCTGGAGAGCACACGAGTGGCATAGAGTTGATCATTTTTTGCGCACGTGGATCGAGATTGTTTACTGCCTCTTCACAGGTGTCTGGCAGACCAATCTCTGCATAGTTATCCTCGATGTACTGGGTTGTCTCATCGTAGATTATCTGTGCGTCGAGGTCTGGGTTGTTGCCAAAATCTGAACAAGAGCCTGGTCCTCCGCAGCTGAAGTCAGAAAATGCAGCAGCACACACATCGATGCTATACCCCAGAGCTGGGAGTATGCCGTCTTCTGCCATTGCTCCGCATGAAGCGAGATACGCTTGATACTCTGTGGCACAACAACCCTCTGTGGTGTCATAGGATTCTACCCATCCATTTTCATATCCAGGTGGTAGATTACAGTGCTGTTGCGCATGCACCACTTCGTGGATGATCAGGTATCGTGAGTTTTTTCCGATTCCCCCAATACATGTTTTTATGCGGTTGGGATTCGTTGGATTTCCAGATTCATCATATCCTTTTGGTGCGCTGAGGCCTTCTTGCGGTGTACCAGTACAACCACAGACAAGGTCGACATAGCAATTGCTACATGCTCCTGGATCTACATCTACTTCTTCACCTGGTGTATCTACAAAAGCCTCTGGGCCACTTGCACCTGCTATCGTTGGTCCTTCTGTAAAAGATCTCCAACCTCCTTCTTGGCACATATTTGGCCCTGACTCTGTTCTCCGTTGTGAAGATAATAGGTTTGGTGCTTTGCAGCCAGTGAGGAGAATCTGTTCGTCGGTAACTTCTGTGTCGAGTATCGGAGGGCAGACTGCAGAGACGCGATCACGACAGAGGTAGCCACTTTTATCAAAAGGATGTGAGCACAGCATGGTGCCAGCTTCTGGATCTTCAAGTTCACCAGGATAGGTTCCACCAAGAATGGCGCCGTCTACACATTCTTCTGGTGTTTCGTAGCTATCGCTACAGTCAAGTGATGGCAAGATGTTGTCGACAGGTACTTCCCAGCCTAGTCCTACGTCGTCTTGGCGAGTCCAGACATAGATGTTGAGATCTTCAAATTCCTGTATGGGAAACAGTGCTAGTTCTCCAGTGTTGAGTGGTGGATCAAACACTACAGCGGAGGTGTCTGCATAGATGTCGAGTAGCGCGTCTTCTACATCACACCATCTGGCTGTCATAAACTGTAGTTCCGTTCCATCGCCTTTGCCATCTTGTCCGGCATCACAATCTGCTGATGCAACGATACGTTGGTGGCCATTGCGATAACGCCACACTGCTGCGATAAGTTTTTCTTTATCTTCTTTATCTCCAGATTCATCTAGTGCTGTTAATGCTGTTTCTAGTGTGGTGAATTTTGTCTCCATAGCTGCAGGGTCGTCAAATACAACACCGCGTGCTTTGGATTCTACAAATGGGCTCATCTGTACAGCAGTATCTGCCTGCCAGATTTTGAGGATGCTTGGTAGTCGAGATGCGATAGCAACGGTTCTTCCAGGGTAGCTGTCGATACCTATCTCGTAACCTCCTGTGATGTACTGCCATTCACGGATCTGCATGCGTAGCCATGTGTTGCGTCGCACAAGATCGATAACTTGGTCACGGTATCCTTGGCAATATGTAGGATTATCGGGCTTGTCGTCGTCTTCTGTTCTACAGATTTCAGAGTCTCGCTTTTGGAGGGCCTTATCTACATCGCTTTCCTCTAGTTCTATGAGAGAGTCGGGGTAGATCTTTGCGAGGAATTCTTCGATAGGCTTTTCTGCTTCTTTCATTGCCGCTTCCTGCAGTGTAAATGCTTTGATGCGTTCATACAGCGTGGCATCCAGTGCGTGCACAGGTGCGGCTTGTAGGAGCAAGCTGAGGCCGATGGCAATAGGGGTATAGTGCATCATCCGTCTTCGATATCGCGGAGAACATCTCGTGCATCCCACACACGTGGGAGGCACATAGCGGCGTCGGCTCCCAGAGCGAGGGCATTGCGCAGATCAAGCGAGCCGCGTTGTAAGCATTGGAGTTCTGCATCTATGGGTCCGAGTCTTCCTATTCCACTTACGACCATGAGAGACCTTTCTAGCGATGGTCGAGAGATAGCAAACTCTTCCATCATCTTTATCCGTCGTGCTCCCATCTCTGCTGCGACACTCATCAGGGAAAATCCTCTGATAAATTGTAAAGGAGGACCTCCGCCTGCTGCTTCTTCAAATTTTTGTGTGATGATGTCTATAGGTAAAAAGAAGTTGTGGTCCGTCATTGCACATTCATACGTACGGAGATATTCCAGTAGTACTGATCCGATATCTGTGCGCTTGAGTTTTGCAAATTCATCTGGCTCCGCCCATGGAGGCAAGCTCCGTGCAATTCTTCCTATGGCAGATCCAGCACTCACAGGAAGCAAGTTGTCTTGCGTACATTTTATCTCTTCTGCTGGCTTGATATATTCCTCTATAGCAGCGCTTATTTGCTCATGGTAGATATCGTCCCAATCTTCGAACTGCATATTTAGGAAGTCTGCAACGTCTGTGTAGCGGTCTTCATATCGTGAACATGGAGCAAGTATAGGGTAGCGTTGACCAACTTCTGGTGCAGCTTTGACAGTAGGTATTGCGCTTATGAGAAGTGCACAAAGTGTTATGAGAGATGTCGTGGGGTTTCTCATTTAAGGAGCGAGAGGTGGATATGCGTCACAACTTGCGACAAAACATGGGATTCGGTTTAGTCCTCCTATGAGATTTATTACATCGCGAAGCGTGGAAATAAGAGGAAGTCGAAATTCCTGTAAGAATAGATCAAAGTTTCCTGCAAACTGTAAGACAGTGCGATAGGCAGCATCATAAGAGATTGCCATAGAGATGATGCCTGCTTCTTGTTCGAGCATTTCTTCTACAATTTTTGGGCAGTATCCTAGAGTGTCTGCTTGATCTCCAAGGTTAGTTTTTTTGTTTGCGAAATGGCATTCCGGAAAAGTCTCTACATCTTTTTTTATGCACCCAAGTGCGGATACCGTGATATTTTGTGGAACATCTTCAGCGTAGTTCATCGATTGCATTTGTTGGTCACATATCAACGATAGGTTGCATTGGAATGCGCGCATGCTCTGACCAATATATGGAATAAGATTTGATGTAAGGACTCCTCGTGTTTCGAAGAATCCACGTCTATTCCCACCAGGGGTTTGCGCATCCATATCAAAATCTGTGAATGGGAAATCCACAGCGGTGCTCCTCCATTCGTTTTCTGCAACTTTGTACCATGCTCTATCTATGAAATCGATGCGCACTTCACCTATGCCTGCTTCTTCCGCTTTTTTTACACCAAAAACTACACCGCGAAAGATCGCGTGTTCCTTCTGTATTTCTTCATGAAGAGCATTGCGACAGACGTCTGCATCTATGCGTTGTCCTTGTGCAGAAGGAATCTGGGCTATAAGAAGGCCGGTAATAATGACGATGTTAAGCACTATGAGGAGCTGGAGGAACTAGAAGAGCTATGGACAGGAAGGAGGTTTATAGTGGGGCGTACTTCAAATGCTGGTGTCATCTCATTTGGTGTAACGATGAATTTCTGTAAGTCTTCATCGGCTACACCTTCTCTTAGGAGATTTTCTTCAAACATATCCACACGCAGATTATTTATTAGGTCGTCTTGCAGTGTATCTGCTGGCGTGCGGATAGCCCATCCGTGTTGTGGTTCATACGTGAAGGGTCGCTGGAGAAGGCACGCCCAGTCTTCTCGAGGACAGTAGTCTACGTCGTTGTATTCGGGCGCACGTTTTTGACCGTAGGATTCGAAGTCTTCTTTTAGTGTAACCCCTGGCCTAGCGCAGATGCGCTCAAGACGTGACAAGAGGTCCATCTCCACGTGTACACATGTATCGAGGTATACACTAACGCAGTCTTTTTCCGTCCCTTTAGGGTCTACAGTTTCGGGGTCTATCTTTACGCTTTTCCAGAATCTTCCGTAGGAATAGTCCATGAGAAATACGAGATCCTCGATACGGTCGAACACAGCAGCGTCTACGAGAGGGGCAGTACCAGGGAAGTACGACGTAAGGTCTGGTGGTGGGTTTTCTACCAGCACATCGGGGAAGTCAGCAGCAGTTATACCATCTGCGATCGTTGGTATTGGGGGAAGGGCTGGTGGTAGTTTCTCTAGAATATCATCGATGATTCTAGGATCTGCTTTTGTCGAAGGTACAGTGAGAAGAAATGGACTCAATCGAACTTGAATTGGTTTCAGTACAGGAAGTCGTATTGCACCTGTTGCAGTACGGATCATCGAGAAGTCCAATACCACGTCTCCAAGTCTTGAGACACTAAAGCGGGGAAGAGTAAGAGGGTTGAGGCCCTCAACTGCTCCGTCTATGCCACCATCGAGCAGAGGTCTACCTGGAAGCCAGGGTGTACCACCCCCATCGTCGAGCAGGGAGAAAATTGGTGGTAAGAACCGCATATTCATGCACCATGGAAGATTGGTTTTGTCGTGGAATTTTCTGTAACGAAGCTGAATTTGCTGCCAGCGAAAACGGAGTTGCTCGAGGGCACTTATCGAGTTCTGGAAACTTATGTATTGCTGGAGTGAGTTATTGAGCCAGTTGCCTATTGTACTAATAAGCTCGTTTTGTTGTACAAGCAAAAGTGCTTCGTAGGTTGCAAGTTCTCCACGCAATATACGAATGTCATCCATGCGGTCGGCATACTCTTCTAGGCGCTCTACGAGAGGTGCTACAGTGCCATCACATTTTTCTGTTTTATCGCGCTCCATTTCCCAGCTACACCATGCCTGCGCGATAGAGCGGTACTCTAGTGGGTCGCCAAATGGTACGACGACTGGTACGGGTTCTTCAAGGACGCGGAGTACGAGTGAGCGTTCCATGTATGCTGCAACTTCTCCAAGAAGATCCTCTCTTGCCTCAAGCATCACCTCGATGGGTTGGTCACGAGGGTTGTCTCTGTCTTCTGCGAGGATAGGGTCTGTTGGATCTTCGGGGTCGGGTATATCTGGTGTGAAGAGAGGGTCAAGAGGGTCGAGGCCGACAGACCATGTCGGAGGTAGCTGTAGACGTACCTGTGGAGTATTAAACAGATTGTGTGCTTCTGTTTCGAGTTCTTGCCACCATTCTACTAGCGTACGTCTCTGTGGTCGTAGAGAAGTGACGGTGTCATCCATTGCGCGTAAGTACGCGCCACTGGAGTAGAGATTTTCCAGTGTTAACTGTGGGTAAGCACGGTGCTCAGATGTGTCTGGAGTAAGCAGGGCAAAAGAGAGGTCGCTGCCGAAGTCATCTTCAAAGACCTTTCCATTGAGGAGAGAAAAGCCTCCACCAAGATTTGGGTACCAGAGATCATCATCATTTGTGTAGGTGGGGTTGCGAATGATGTGGTAATCCTCAGGGACGCGTGAGTCTGGTAGGTCTGGCCATATGTTATCGTCCTTACTTTTTTTGCCATACTCCACTTGGTCGTCGAGGCTCCAGTCATTTTTCTGCGAATCTTTCATATCCCAGAGGTGGTTGGATTCGTATGATGTCGCGATGACACAATTTTGCTGGTACCACTCTGAGACGACGAGCATCGGGTCGTAGTCAGCGCCTGTGAATTGAACTCCGTAGAATCCGTAGCATGCTACTGGTATGGACGGACGCGTACGATCATCATCCGGAACGCCTGGGACAGCTTCTGGCATGAAGCAGCTTGCGTCGTATTCACGAAAGTAGGAGTAGTACGGTGCCGGGCCGGGTTCAGGCCCCGTTTGTGGTGGTTGCCCTTGGCAGTCTGGCCCTGTGCATGTTCGGCAGTTCATCTCTTCTGGTGGGGCCATAGTTCTGCCATCTGCTGTAGCTTCTGCGCTAAGATCTACGTTTGCATTGGTACAGCATTGCATAGACCTATAGTAATTCCAGACACAGTTGTAGTACGGAAGCACTGCCGCAGGGTCTAGCGGTTCTGGGTCAGGTGGCTCATCGTCTACATCTAAATCCCAACACGACGTATTTGCATACGTCAACCCTTTGAATGTCACCGTTATGGTCGTAGTTCCTCCAGGGGGATCTGGCAATGGTATTACGATGTCTAGATCGCACTGCAAAGAGTATTGTCTGTAGTTCCAACGGCGAGTCAGATCTTCACAGAGTGCATCGCATGTCCACTGCACACCATGATCAAGAGGATCAGTTGTGTCGCAATTTGCAGTTGCTGGCTCTGTTGTATCTGCGCCCGGCGGGCCAATCTTTGGATGGGGATCATCGCATGCTTTACTATCTGGTTTGTAGATACTTGGATTGCCATCTTCACCCCTTGGCCGCTGACAGGAAAAGAACTCATAAAACGATGGCCACCCTGGTCTGCATGCAGAGGTAAATCCATCTGCATCTGCAGGGTATTCAAATGGTGTGCCAGGAATACGGATGCCCATACCACTTTTTATATCTCCAAGTGGATCGTATCTGTGCCCGGGGACACCATTGACGACTGCCATCTTTGGTACGACTTCAGATTCATAGTTCCAACCACCACAGTGTGCTTGAGATAGGTCGTCTTCTATCTCTGAAATTGCAGTATTTACACCTTTTATATCTCCAGGGTTTTCTTGTACAGTAAGCGCTTGCCCAACCGATGGTAGAGCGAGACCTGCCAGTGCACACACAGTGAGAAATTTATAAATCGTACAATAAGGGTAGGGTTGCACATATCTTAGCGTTTCTTGTTGTGTGTTCCTAGCTCCTCCTTATTACACACATATATTTTTATATTGATTACCATTCAATAAAATATTATTGCTGACAATCTTAGTTCCTTGCAAAATAGCTTCGAGGGTGTACAGTCGTCCACGTCACGAAATTGCTAGTGGCATCCTTTAATTCTATTTCCCCATTCAGTGTATGTATTCATACAATCGTGTTCAAATCATCGGTTATCAGACTCAACCAGTCGAAGTTCGTCAGACCCCAACAGGGACAAGCGTGACGGATTTAAATTTAGTTGTTCCCTATGTTTTCCGAAGTGAAAACGGCGAGATGCTTCAGGGTAAAGGTTTTCATACCGTTACTATCTGGGGGGCTATGGCAGACGTAGCAGGTCAGTACCTAAAAGCTGGTGCTCAAGTATTTATCTCCGGTCGTATGCAGACCGATAGCTGGGATGACCAAACCAGTGGCGAGAAGCGCAGCAAGACCAAGGTCGTTGCGATGGATATGATCCTTCTTGATCCAAAAGATGGTCAGCATCCAGCGCCAGAAGGTGCAAAGGAGATCGGTGGCTCTGTGAACCGTGTAGACATCATTGGGAACTGCACGCGTGATCCTGAGATGCGTACGACAACCAGTGGACAACAGGTGCTCACTATTGGTGTAGCGACCAATGATCGCTGGAAAGATAAAGCATCTGGAGAAGACAAGGAGCGTTCAGAGTTTCACAACGTTGTGATCTGGGGCGACCTTGCTACAGAAGTAAATCTTCACATCAAAAAAGGACATCGTCTCTTTGTCTCTGGACGTGTGCAAACACGAAGCTGGGAAGCGAAAGATGGTTCCAAGAGATACACTACAGAAGTCATAGCAGAGACAGTTCGTCTCCTTGGAGTCAAAAATGCAGCTGCTTCTGAGTCGGTATCTGCTTCTGCATCTCCTGTACAAAGAGAAGCTTCGCAAGAGTCAGTTGCACCTACAACAGAGGGTGTCGCTCCTGCTCCAACAGAAGAACCTGTAGCTGTGCCAAGTGTTGAGTACGCATCGGAGATCAAGGTTGAAGATCTGCCTTTCTAAGAGAAATAAGTGCAATAAAAGAAGTAAGGGGAATAAGAGAATATCTTATCCCCTTATTTTATTGTGTGAGCCGCACACTGTCTGAACCACAGATGTCTCAGATGACGCATATAGAACAGATGAGCTAGAAATCTGCGTCATCATAACTATCTGCGTAATCTGTGGTTCAGACAGGGGTGAGTTCGTCCTAAAACACCAAAGACCCATCTTCCTCGATAAATCGCATCTCAACGTTCAGAGGTTTGCCAGTGCCTTCGCGAGCCTCTTGCACTAGTGCTTTACACTCTTCAAAGGTTCCATCTCCTGTGTTTATTAGGAAGTTGGCATGCTTCTCGCTTATTTGAGCTCCGCCTATCTGCTTTCCACGGAGTCCGGCAGCGTCTATGTGTTTCCAAGCAGGTGCGCCTTCGTATGCCTTGAAGCAGGAGCCTGATGTTTTTACGTGAGGCTGTGTTTCTATACGTACTTTCAGTAGCCGTTGAACTTCATCTTTGATTTCTTGTGGCTTGCCAGATGGAAGATGTAGTACGACTTCCCAGACGATGGGCGATGTAGGGAACCACTCTTTAAATATACTCTCTCTGTAGTCGAAGCTGCAGGCTTCTTTGGGCAGCATCTTCCATTCTCCTACGTGGTAGCACAGTACTTGGTCTATGTATTGGTCTATCCATATACCTTCTGGTCCTTGCCCTGCGCTGCCGACTATTGCACCTCCTAGCGTCCCTGGTATTCCTGTAAGAGGAGAAAGATCTAGCCCTTCGTCTGCAAGTTCATTGATGAGCATGGCGAGGTTCTTTCCAGCATGTACGGTGACCGTGTTTCCATCGATCTTCATCTCTGTATTTTTTAGTCGTACGATAAGTGCTTCGATAGTTTTATCTGCGAAGATCGTATTACTTCCTCCCCCAAGAACAATAAGCGGCACACGATGCTCAATTGCAAACTCTTGTGCGTGCTCTACGTCATCTTTTGTAACGATTTCTGCGTAATAGTGAGCATTGCCGCCGATGCGCATGGTAGTTTTTGGCGCGAGAGGGATGTTTTGTTGAATATTCACGTAGCTAGGTTACTTGTTACTTGTTACTTGTTACTAGTGAATCTTGTGCTTATTTTGAAAGCAGCGATGCGACACTTTCTAGTGCATCAGTGATCTTAGTCGACTTCTTTTTACGGTTGACCTTGATCGCTGCTGAAACGAGAACGACGAGTCCCAGAAGCGTCCCAGCGATGATCAAGTATTCACGTTGTGCGAGTTCTATAGAGAAGCTGGCGAGTATCATCTCGCCAACAGCAAAGATAAATATTCCCGCGAGTATCCCGATAGCCAGTGTCACGAGTACGAGCTGGCTCTGGTTTTCTTGGTTATCTTGAGGAGCGCTTGCAAGGTTAGTAAGAAGAGTAGAGCTGACGATGATCGGCTCTTCACCAGAGTCTTTAAAGAGGGAGACTACTTTACGCTGCAGAATAAGTTGTACGAACTTCTGAAAAGGCACAGTTGTCTTTCCCTGTATGACGGCTTTACCGCCTTCAAGGGTTACATCGACTTCCAATTCTCTATCTCTTTTAACCATGGCCCTATTGTAGAGTAGAAATGTCTTTTGGAACAACTACAACTCGGCTTGAAGGGTGCAAAGGGGACAAAGAGGAATACTTTTGTTCCCAACTTCTCGTTCTATACATTTACTTTCGCAAGCCTTTTCATTGTAGTTTCCTTTCCAAGAGCTACAGCAACTTCAAAAGCACCAGGGCTGTAGGGAAGCCCTGTCAGTATTGCGCGAAGTGGCCAGAGCACTTGCCCGTTTTTGTAGTTTTTTTCAGCAGCTACTGCGAAGAGAATTTCTTTGAGATGGTCTTGGTTCCAGTCTTTCTCCTCTATAGACCCTAGTGTTTCTATAAGTAGTGGCACTATCTCTTTTACAAGCTCCTCAGTCACTTTCTGCTTTTTGCTGCAGATGAGCTCCATGTTGATTTTTGGCTCAGAGTAGTAGTAGCTAAGCATCTCAGGTGCTTCGCGGAAGAACGTAATGCGCTCATGGATCAGTACTGCCTTTTCTATGAAGTCATTGTCCTCTGCTGCAGCGGGGTATTCTTTGGCGACGATGGGCTGAATGCGATTGGCGAATTCTTCAACAGACAACATGCGTATCCATTGTCCTTGGAGCCAGTCGAGTTTCTCTCTATCAAACACAGCGCCTGCTTTCTGTACACGGTCGAGAGAAAATGCTTTTACGAGTTCATCAAATGTAAAGAACTCCTCTGTGCTTCCGGGGTTCCACCCGAGCAGTGCAATGAAGTTGATGATGACTTCGGGGAGGTAGCCTTGGTCGATGTAGTCTTGGACAGATACATCGTTCTGCCTTTTACTGAGCTTGCTTTTGTCTGCATTGAGAAGCAGTGGCACATGCGCGTACAGAGGTTCTTTCCAGCCAAATGCTTGCCATAGCAGCAGATGTTTTGGTGTTGATGGTAACCATTCCTCTCCACGAAGTACTGTATCGATCTCCATCAAGTGATCATCCACAACGTTTGCAAGATGGTATGTTGGGAAGCCATCACTCTTGAGCAAGATCGCATCGTCGACTGTGTGTGATGCGAATTCGACTTTGCCACGGATGGCATCGTTACAAGTGATAGTCGTATTTTCTGGAATCTTGAGACGGATGACATGAGGCTCACCTGCATCGATCTTCTTCTTCGTTTCTTCTTCGCCAAGTGTGAGTGCATTGTTCATGCGCATACGATTTGAAAGGTCATACTTGGGCGCAGGGTTTCCTGCTGCCTTTTCCTCTTCACGCATACGGTCGATCTCCTCTGGTGTGTCGAACGCATAGTACGCGTGGCCAGAGTCTATGAGTGTCTGTGCATGCTCTCTGTAGATGTCGAATCTCTCAGACTGGATGTACGGTCCCTTATCTCCTTTCTGTATTACGGTACCGTCTTCAAGCACTACACCCTCGTCTGGGTCGATACCTGCCCAGTGGAGTGCTTCGATGATGTTCTCGAGTGCACCTTCTATCGTTCGTTCTTGGTCTGTATCTTCGATACGGAGAATAAACGTACCTTTTGCCTGCTTTGCTAGAAGATATGCATATAGAGCTGTACGAAGACCACCGATATGAAGAAGGCCAGTGGGGGATGGAGCAAATCGTGTTCGCATTGGTCAGATAGTACACTACGAGGACAGCGTCGTCTGTAGTCTGCGGACGTTTTTGAGGTAAATTCTACTTTACATAGAAGATTTGATGAGTAGAATGTTGCGGCTATGCAGATCTATACAGGACAAGAATTGGAGCGGTTTCAGTCAGGACTCGATATGGTTCCAGATAGTGAGGTGATAACTGCGCCTGAGCATTTTCGTGATGATCGATTGGGTATTCGACGTGGTATTGAATACACACTTGGCTTTCCAGCTACTGTAGGTGAAAATAGCCGTACGACATTTTGGAATGAGCCAATGGATCTAAGCATATCTCCAACAGCAGGAGATGCTGTTCCTCGTACTATTCATAACGGGCGATCGTATACAAGAATATTATCGAATACAGACGTAGGAATGCACAATATTCGAATGGGACACTTGGGGATCCTTGAGCACCCCAGTGCAGTTGCTACAGCCCTTGGTATACGTTTTGATATACGAGCAGAGACGCAGAAGCCATCGCTAGGTCTGCACCGTGCTATGCAAGCCGTGGGAGTTGCAGAGGATGTGGCGTCTCTTCCTACGTTTCCAAATATGGCTGAGCCGTACCTCGATGCGATGGAAGGGAATCTATATCCTATTGGCGATACAAATTTCATCACAGTGAATGAGCCTGTAGGTTTCGAGATGGACGAATCATATATCGTTATGGAGCCAGATGATGGTGACGGAAGGCTACTTATTGATCATCAGATTTCCTACCCACAGAATCCTGCAATAGGTACACAGCGCATAGTGGCAGACATCACTCCAGAGTTTTTTGCATTCATCGCTAGTGCGAGAACACCGGCATTTGGTATGCGTTCAAAGCTTGCACAGCTTGTAGGAAAGTTTGGTCCAGAAGCCACATTCCCTTATACGGCACTGGGCATGAGTAACATCGTTGCTGTTGGGACAGATGGTATCGTAAATCCCAATACAAAGTTCGATACTGGTGACCACAATCTTGAAGTGCTTTGCCACGAGCTTATCGACAAACTTGGTTGGCTTGAAGCAATTGAGAATCAGTATGGTGGGAGGTTTGCAGGACGCATAACAACATTTTGCACAAACCATGCGCGAGATATAGAAGTCGCTCGTGCTATTTGTGAGCAAGATTTAATAATCCCGATGTCTATTGGTGTACAGCAGAGGAGAGTTGCGTAGCTATGCTGTTCATAGTTCCTTGTTGTTAATTGCTTGTTATTTTTTATAACAACATAAAATGATTCAACCAAGAACTAACAGCTAGCAACAACACAAGCGTCCAATGAAATTTCCACATTCCCATCATCTCACGAACCATTGGAGCATTGCTTTCACAACCTTTGACTCTTTTCACGGCGGAAAAGTGTCCAAAACGCCTTCATTTCCAAGCTCGCGGCAAAGCATGCAAGGTGATTGTTTAGAGGGTTGTTATCGAACCAAGATTTTCTCCATATACTTTTTGCATTAATAGACCGTTCGAAAACTTGGCATCGATAACCAATAATCCTTTTTAAGGGAACGCCTGCTTTCCGCTCAAGCACAGCCTGTCGGCCATAGCCCAGCCTGCCAGCCATAGCCCAGAGGCGACGGCTGGAGGCGACGGCTGGAGGCGACGGCTGATGGAAATGACCACCCCTACCAGTGTGATAGGTGCAGTATTGAGTGTATGATGTTATTTTCTTTGGACGGTAGTGTAGCAACAAGGTATTTATTGCACTTCAACAGAGAACGTCACATCGTCGAATGGCTTGTCGCTGCCATCACGAGAGACGATCTGGATTGCGTCGATGACGTCCATGCCATCGGTGATCTTGCCAAATACGGTGTGCTTTCCTTCGAGCCATGGCGTGCCTCCTTCACGAGTGATGAGGAAGAACTGACTTCCGTTTGTGTTTGGTCCGCGGTTGGCCATCGCTATTACTCCACGCTCCATAGAAAGAGACTTGAGGTCGTCGTTGTAGACGTATCCCATCATCTCGTTGTACTCCATAACAGTGAGGTCCTTCATTTCATCTGGTAGAGGCTGACTGCCAACTTCTTCTGAAAGCTTTTTCTTGTGGAGCTTGTACGTCTTTGCGTTGATCTCATCTTCAAATGTATCTCCGTAGATACTCACACCACCTGTACCGTTACCATCTGGGTCACCACCTTGGATCATGAAGTCAGGAATAACACGGTGGAAGATTAGGTCGTCGTAGTATCCGTTCTGTGCATGTACCACAAAGTTTGAAACAGTCTTTGGTGCTGCGTCTGCGTCGAGTTCGAGAGTGATGTCTCCTTTTGAGGTTTTCATCACTACAGTGTGCTTGCCGCTGAGTGTCTTGTGGTCAGATGCCATATCGGTTGCTGGTTGATCTGCCCCTTCAGGGATGGAGTCATCTGCCCCGCATCCAGCCAACATGACTAGTGCGAAGAGGGGGATCAGTAGTAATGATAGTTTCTGCATTTGCATAAAGCTGAGGCAGATTAAGCACTCTTGGGCGTGCTTGCAAGGGTCTTAACTGAGTATTTTTGCTATTTGTCTAGCACTGTCACTTCTACTCAGTGATGAGATAGCACGAGACATCGTTATTCGGCGATCTGGATTTTCAGTGATACTCTTGACGGTATCGACAATAGTATTGCATAAAGTATCTTCGTCTAGCTCGATACACCCGCCACTTTCTGCTGCAGCTTCTGCGTTTTTCTTCTGATGGTCGTGTCCGACTCCACGCAGTGGTACAACGATAGTTGGAATGGAGTTTGCTGCGAGTTCTGCGAGTGCACTAGCACCTGCTCTGCTGAGAGCGAGGTCGGCGGCGGCGTAGAAGTGTTGGAGTTCGGCGTGGGCGAAGGGAATTGTGAAATAGTTACGGGTTGCGGGTTGCGGGTTCCGAGTTATTCCTCTCTTGCCTTTGCCTGTGATGTGGATGATGTTACAGACTTCAAGAAGTGCATCGGCATTCTCATTGATTGCTTTGTTGAGAGTAAGAGACCCTTGGCTTCCGCCGATGACGAGCAGAATAGGTTTGCCGTCGCGTAATCCTGTTATGCTTAGGCCTTTTTCTTTGGAACCTTGGGTGATGGATTTTCGTATAGGATTTCCAGTGACAACAATGTGCCCTTGGTCCTTCAGCCCTTGGTCCTTGGTCCTAAATCCATGGCAGATAGTTTTCGCCCAACGAGAGACGAGGCGATTGGCATAGCCGCTAACTGCGTCTGACTCGTGGAGAACGATGGAGATACTTTTCTTATGCGCGACGTAGCAGAGAGGAACACTTACGTATCCTCCTTTAGAGAAGATGATGTCTGGCTTTACTCGATTGAGAATTTCTTTGGACTGCTTACATGCTTTCCAGAACTTCCATGGAAATGAGAGGCTGATGCGTGGAGCGTGGAGCGTGGAGCACTCGTACCCTTCCTCTAGGATGTACTTTGCTTCGGAAGGCTTAGGACCGCAGACAAAATGTACTGCAGCATCTTGTAGTTCTTCACACACAGCAATAGAAGGAGCTATGTGCCCTATAGAGCCCCCGCCGACGAAGAGAATGGTTCTTTGTACCATATATATGATTCTAGTGAGCGTATTGCACTAGTGTAAGTGAATACTACAGAAATATTTTATTGTATTTGCTTTTTCAGCTTTTCGATAGCAACGGGAACTTGTTGTGAGAAGTGTATGTTTTCATCAATGATGATGGATGCCATCTCTTCGTAGAGAGGATTTCTCTTTTCCAAAAGTTCTGTGGCTCGTTTTTTTACGTTTATATTGTGAAATTCTGGCCGTGGTCGCTTTGCTTCTTTTAAGTGTCGTGTAACTCTTTTTATTCCTGCTTTCATCCAAATTACGGTTGTGTGATTGAGAGCCTCTCGTACAAGTGTCGCTTCTATAGCGCCTCCACCAAGGATGATGACATGACCAGGTTTGAGTAACTCTACGATGAGATCTTGCTCAATATTTCGAAAGACTTCCCATCCTTTCCTTTCTATAAATTCTGATTCATTCCCATATATTTTTCGAAAAGTGCTATCGGAATCTACGGCTTTCATATGGAGCCTCGAAGCTAACTTCTTTCCAAACTTTGTTTTACCAACTCCGTTCATGCCTACTATGGCGATGCACTTGGAGTTTTCATGAGTGGAAATAGTAGTATGCACTTGCTCATGCTACCGTTGTAGGAGCATTGGTCAATGGTTCTTTGTTGGAATACTAGGGACCAAGGGGGACCAAGGTACCAAGGTGAATAAGCAGGGGTACCCTTGGCTCCTTTGGTCCCCTTTTCCATTATATTTACATCATCGCACTGCCCGTCTTTTCGTCCTTCTTGCCTTCGAGGCTTCTTCTTGAGAATGCATGGAGATATTTAGCAGCACACCGATGGCTGCCAAGTTCGCAAGGAGAGAAGATCCGCCGTAGCTCATAAGAGGAAGCGTTATACCCGTAAGTGGGAAGAGGGCGAGGTTTACTGCGATGTTCAAGATTGTTTGACAGGCTATCCATGTGGTGATGCCTGTGGCCACAAGGAATCCGAAACGATCTGGAGCTTGCTGTGCTACTTGGTACCCACGCCAGATGAAGATGCCGTACATACAGAGGATGATCATGAGACGCATGAAGCCAAGCTCCTCTGCCATAGCAGCGAAGATGGTGTCACTTTGCACTTCTGGCAAGTACCCAAATTTCTGTATGCTTTTTCCATACCCTACTCCAAATGCTCCACCACTTCCTATAGCGATGAGTGCTTGCTTGATCTGAAATCCAATCGTTTCAGAGATGCTGGGGTTGTCTGGCTGCAGGAATGCACGTATCCGGTTTCGGATGTATTCTTTTTGTAAGATGATGGGGAGTCCCATTACGGCAGCTATGGCACCACCGAGGATGACATGGAGGATGTTTCCACCTGCGACGAAGAACATCACAACAGCGATGGAGGAGAGGACGAGAAACGACCCAAGGTCTGGTTGCATAGCGACGAGGAACGTCGCAAGTAGTAGCACCGATGCGAATGGAACGAATCCTTCTTTCAGTGTTCCGATAAGCGTCTCACGCTTTTGGAGCCATACTGCTAGGTAGAAGATGAGCGATAGCTTTAAAAACTCCGATGGTTGTATAGACACAGGTCCCAAGCGAAGCCAGCTATGTGCCGTTCCATAGTCTGCAGAGATCCCAGGAAGGAATACTGCGATGAGTAAGATAAGCATGACTCCGAAGATAGGTAGCGCCAATGACTCCCACAAGCGGTAGGGAATAACGATGGTACAACCCATCGCGACGACACCAATAATGACATGAACGAAGCTTCTCCAAAGGTAGAAGGAGTTGCTGGGCATCTCTCGCAGTCCTTGGTCTACCAGCCTCTGTGTGATCTGATAGCTTTCAAATACGCTTACACTAGCGATCATTGCTAGTCCAAAGAGGGTTAGCACCAATGTGATAGCCAGTAGGAGAAGGTCGATACGTTTGAACACGGGCTCTATGGTATATGCTTCTGTTGATTTGTTGTAGGTTGTAAGTTTTAGGTTGTATGTTTCTGTAACTTATAACTTACAACATATAACCTAAAACTGTTTTATTTCCCTTATTTCCTCCGTCATACTTCATACATGCTAGAACTCAGCGTCATCATTCCGACTCATAAAAGAGCAGATATCCTCGATCACTGCATCCATCATTTGGAGAAGCAGACTATCGCGGACAAGTTGGAGGTTATAGTCATCCATGATGGTCAAGATGAAAAGACAGATGCACTTTTTGATAACACTGCTTTTCATATTCCCGTACGTTATGGATCAATTCCGAAAAGTCAGCAAGGGGTCGCTCGCAACGTTGGCGTCCAAAAAGCACAAGCGTCCACCTGCCTTTTTATCGGTGATGACATCTTCTTAGAGTCACACGCATGCGAGCATCATCTCGAAGCACATCGTAAGATTGCAGAGCAAGGCAAAGACCCTGCAGCAGTGCTTGGATTTACGACGTGGGACCCTGCAGTGGGAACCAACGATGTCATGCATTGGCTCGAGACGAGTGGGTGGCAATTTGGCTATCCGAAGATCCAAAAGTACAAGCACCGCTTTCTTCCAAAGACCATCGCACACAAGTTTACCTACACCAGCCACATCTCTGTACCGACGTCTGTCGCTAAGAAGTTTCCATTCGATAAAGACGTAAAAATGTATGGGTGGGAGGACGTTCACTGGGGTAGCGAATTGCGAGATGCAAACGTACACCTCTACTACGAACCAGATGCACGCGCACTCCACCATCATTTCATTTCGATGGAAGACTCCCTCAAGAGGATGGAGACATTGGGCAGGTCTATCGCTGCATTCCCCTCACTGGATCGTCGTCCTACAGGATGGAAGCTCTGGGCATACAGGCTCTCTGCGCTGCTGCCAACGATGGTTGGACGGCATCGGCGGGCGTTTTTGAAAGGGCTTCAAATGAACTGAAACAAAACGATAATCTCAGAGCAAGCTGTAAGGTAGCGGCTGAAGCGACATTTACTCAAGAGCACCTACCACAGTTGGCGTATAAAGAGCTGACCCCTGGCTATTGAGGTGGCTACCATTATAAAACAGGGTGTTGTCATGGTCGAACAGTGTCGAATAATCCAGCATGATATCAAAAGACAACGTGGCCAGCCTGTCTTCAATCTCGTGAACTCCTACGTCGTCCAACACCATTACATAATCGTTTCGCAGGGGATTTCGAATACCCACTACCACAATGCCACGCCTATGCAAAATATCAATCAGTTCCCTCGCATGTTCTAAAACACTCGCATTCGACCCGCTGCTAATATGTTCTTTTACGACTTTACGAGTAGATTCTAATAAATCACTGCTATTTCGCTCTTCATCCGAAAACTCCGAAACATATCGCCAACTTCCTTCGGAAGAAAAACGAATACCCTCTTGTCCCTGTACATCTACACCTAACACTCTCTCCAGCATATCGACGATACGTATCGAGAACATTTCCCGCGCACTTTTTTGTACAAGCGGCATCATACACATGATGCTATCTTCAATAAACTGTTGCCACCCGTATACATGAGCGTACTGACGGTGCGACAACAGTGGTAGCATCTGGCATCTATTCCGATTTCGGAGCCTATAATTGGTGTAAAAATGGTGATCAAGTGGCAGAATCACACGCTTAAGAGAAAACCACTCATCAGCCATTAAATACTTCGCATGGGAATCCCAAATTGTGTCCGCTGGGTACGAGGCGTTATACCAGCTGTCTGGCAATAGTGCATTGTCCACATCCAGAGCACTACGAGAGTCACCGATGAAAAGCGTGTCTACAACCTTTTTGTTTTGCAAAAATCTCATTTGCGTCTTTACATGATCGGTCCTTATCATGCGGTTGTAACTCGCATTGAGTGCGATAAACGCGCACAGAAACAGTACAGAAAAGACGATAAGTGACCGCAAAAAAGAACGCATCAGAATTGGAAGTAGATAAACTGTTGTGCGCTATGAGCGGCGAGAAACAAGACTGCAAAGCTCATGGCGAAATAAGAAGCCCATCGCAATATCAGAGGAGCACGGCGTATGGCCAAATGCTGATCTGCTGAGTATTCCTGCCACACGTGTGCGAGAACCAGCACGACCAATGACACGCAACTCATCGCAAATACGGGTGTGCTCATCGCAATATTGCGTCCCAACGGTGAACCACCGTCAAATACAAACAGATGGGTCACTATGTACCAGGCATCAGCTAAAGAGTCCGCGCGGAAGAAGATCCATGCAAAGGTGACACAGTGAAACACGACTACAATACGCAGAAATGTCGTCCAAGAGTTGCTCGGCAAGGTGAACATGCCGCGTAGTAGGCGCTCTACAATAAGGAAGGCAGCATGAACCAGTCCCCACACGATAAATGTCCAATCAGCTCCATGCCATAGACCACTTACTGCGAATGTAAGTGCAAGATTACGCACGCTCGATACTGAGCCGCCCCGATTTCCGCCTAGGGGAATATAAACGTAGTCCTTTAGCCACGATGACAAGGAAATGTGCCAACGACGCCAAAATTCCGTAAACGATCTGGCAAAATATGGTCGCTTAAAATTGTCCACAAGGCGAATGCCCAGTAAACGTGCCGATCCAATTGCTACAAGCGAGTACCCTGCAAAGTCGCAAAGAATCTGGAAGGAAAAGAAGTACGTTGCTACCAGCAGCGGTACACCAGTAAACGCGTGAACGGAGCCATAAATGCTATTGACGTATATCGCAATGTTGTCAGCAATGACGACCTTCATGACTATACCGACTAGGATCAGCTGAAGTGCGTACGTCCACTCGTGTGGCTTCGGGACATGTCGTGTCGATAGTTGAGGAAGTAAGTGGTCCGGTCGCTCAATGGGGCCGGCCACGAGTTGTGGAAAGAATGCTACATACAACAAGAGGACACTTGCCCGTCGCTCGGCAGGATAGTCTTGTTTATACACATCCACGAGATAACTTACTGCTTGAAATGTATAAAACGAGATCCCGATAGGAAGTAGAAGTGAATGTTCGGTCGGAGTTGTTGAGATGGAGAGAATTGTCAGCATTCTAGACAGTGTCGCGGAGAAGAAATTGTAATACTTGAAGACAAACACATTACATAGAAGGGTTCCAAGTCCCGAGAGAAGAACTGCCTTCCTCCACAACGATGGGCCAACATGGTCTAATTGAAGGGCAATGAGATACGTAGTTAATGATACGCAGAAGAGTAATACGGCATAAGGTATGCTCCAGAAGGCATAGAATACGTAGCTCGCCACGAGCAAGACGATATGCTGAAAATTCTTAGGCAGCACATAATACGCGATAACAACTATCGGCAGGAATAGAAAGTAGTGTATGGAAGTGAACAACATTGCGGCGGGCTTAAGAAAAGAAAATCTCATCGAGGTAGCCCACAAAAGGGCACCCTGGTCGACTGACCCAATGTCATTCGTCTGGTTGTCCCATCGAAACGCATTGATCGAGCGCAAGATGCCCGTTTCTACGTTCGATGATGGGATATCATTAGCTGCAAGCAGCACATGGAATGACATTGGGTCGATTACAGAATATCACCAAGTTTGTATTTCTTCACAGAAAACTCTCGATGTATTGCAAGCTATCTGTCTAAAAACTCTATATGCTTCCATATCCTCTATTTCCTACTGTCCTTAGGGAAAACCTATGACATACTGGCTCTATGCAGATCCTCTACATTGATATCGCAAGTCATGATGGGCTCATCGCTGTGTGCAAAGATGATTCGGTTATCACATCGAAGGCGCTCAACAATCGCGTCAGTGACGCGGAAATTATTGCCATTGTAGAAAAGATGGTTCCAGATTTTCAGGAACTTACACACATCGCCTGTGTAGTTGGCCCCGGAGGGTTTACAAGCCTCCGTGTCGCTGTCACATTTGCAAATGTACTTGCAGATCAGTTGGGTATTCCACTTGCGGCTATCCATCTTTCATCACTTTATCATGCGAGGGTCGGGGGATCGGGAGTCGGGGATCGGGAGTCGGGGAATTATTATTGGCTGCATTCAACACAGAAAGATCATTTGTTTGTCTGTGGAGGCGAATACAAAGAGCCAACTTTAGTAGAAATAGATACCCTACTCCCTACCTCCGATTCCCTACCTCCTATCCCGTGGGCTGGTGAGCTCATCGATGCACACAGAGAAAAGGTTGGCTCTGAGCCAATGGATCTACGAGAGACTACAGATGTATTGCCTGTACTGCTTGCGGCACAAGAATACAAAAAAAAGCAGATTACACCGTGGTACGGGAGGTAACGTTACTCGTTACTGGTTACTCGTTACTCGTTTTCTACAACATAGGTGATTCTCCATTGTTATTTCTTATTTCATAGTTGATTTCTGCTATTCTCTGCCAGTCATGTCCATCATGGATTCCCTTAACCGGCTACTAGGCGACCCCAATGAGAAGGAGCTGAAGAAGCTGCGGCCTATTGTTCCTCTCGTGCGAAAGTGGCACAACAGCGAGGCATACCAGAAACTAACACTTGCTGATCTCCCAGGAAAAACACAGGAGTTCAAAGATCGTATCGAAAATGGAGAGATGCTCGACGACCTACTACCAGAAGTATTTGGCTTGGTATGTCGTGCATGTGAACTTGTCGATGGGCAAACTGCAACCATGGGGAAGCAAATACTTGAATGGAAGATGGTTCCCTACGATGTACAGATCATCGGAGGAGTGGCACTACACAGAGGAAGTATCTCGGAGATGAAGACAGGAGAAGGAAAGACTCTTGTGTGTACGATGCCTGTGTATCTCAATGCGCTAACAGGAAAAGGTGTGCATGTGGTTACGGTGAACGACTACCTTGCGAAACGTGATGCTGTGTGGATGAGCATCCTCTACGAAGCACTTGGAATGACAGTGGGGACTATTCTCCATTCTGTAGATCCAGATAAACGCAAAGAGGTATACGACAATGACATTGTGTATGGAACAAATAATGAGTTTGGATTCGACTATCTGCGTGACAATATGTCGACATCGCTCGAACGTCAGGTGCAGAGAGGCTTGTATTACGCGATCGTGGATGAGGTGGATTCTATTTTGATCGATGAAGCTCGTACGCCACTTATTATTTCGCAGCCTGCAGGGGAATCTACAGCAAGCTACTTGGAGTATGCTCAGTTGGTTCGAAATCTTCGTGAAAGTACACACTTCACACGAGATGAAAAGCAGCGTGTGGCATCACTTACAGAAGAAGGGATCAGCAAGATGGAACAGCTTCTTGGTATAGAGAACATCTACACGGAGCGTGGGTTTGAAGAGGTGCATCACATCGAACAGGCACTTCGTGCACATGCTATTTATCAGCGAGATGTCGACTATGTTGTGAAAGAAGGAGAGCTCATCATCGTCGATGAATTTACAGGTCGTCTTATGCCAGGCCGTCGCTACAGTCATGGACTGCACCAAGCACTGGAAGCGAAAGAAAACCTTGAAGTGCAGCGTGAGAGCAAGACACTTGCGACTATCACGTTCCAGAATTACTTCCGTCTGTATGAAAAGTTGGCAGGTATGACAGGTACAGCCAAGACAGAAGAAGAGGAGTTTGATTCCATCTACAAGTTGCCAACAATTGTGATACCGACGCACAGGCCTATTGCTCGTGACGATCAGCCTGATGCTATCTATAAAACGGTAGAGGCAAAGTTTCACGCAGTAGCAAAGATGGCGAAAGAGAAACATGAAAAGGGCCAGCCTGTCCTTATTGGTACGACATCTATCGAAAAATCCGAAGCACTTGGTGCATTACTGACGCAAGAGGGGGTTCCTCATCAAGTTCTCAATGCAAAACAGCATGAAAAAGAAGCAGAGATTGTCGCAAATGCAGGGCAAAAAGGTGCGATAACCATCGCGACGAATATGGCAGGACGTGGTACAGACATCAAGCTTGGTGAGGGTGTCGCAGGCATCGGAGGTCTGTGTATTCTTGGTACGGAGCGACATGAAGCGAGGCGTATCGACAACCAGCTTCGAGGTAGGTCTGGTCGACAAGGAGACAGTGGAGAGAGTGTGTTCTTTGTCTCAATGGAAGATGACCTGATGCGACTCTTTGGTGGAGATAGGCTCAAGGGACTTATGGATCGCATGCGTGTTCCAGACGATATGCCACTTGAAAATGGGATGGTGTCGCGTTCTATAGAAGGTGCGCAGAAGCGTGTAGAGGGACGCAACTTCGACATTCGTCGACATGTCGTGCAATACGATGACGTTATGAATAAGCACAGAGAGGTTATCTATACACGGAGGCAGAAGATTCTTCTACGTTTAGCAGATGAAAGTTTTCACGATGAAGTTACTCCTTTGCATGACGATGTGGTTACTGCACTAGAGAAAGAAGTTGCAGCAGTTGTGGGTTTGCATGCAGGTGCTACAGACTCAGAAGAGTGGGATGCGAAGGAAGTACATGAGTCTATGGTCGTGTTGCATCCTGGTATCGCAAAAGTTGTGACAGAAGAAAAAGTTATGACGTTTCAAAAGAGCGAAGACTTGCAGAGCTTTTTAACCACAACGGTTGTCGCATTTTACGAGAAGAAATGTGCATCAGAAGATCCTGTTACTGTCTCACAGGCAGAGCAGGTCGTCACACTTCGCAGTATAGATACACATTGGATGGATCATATCGATGATATGGCACATCTGCGCGAACAGGTGTCTTTTGCAGGGTACGCTCAGCGTGATCCACTCATCGAATACAAAGACCAAGGCTTTCAGCGCTTTCGCTCACTTCTTGTTGCTATAGATTCTACGATCATCCGTACGTTGCTACAGGCAGACTTCAAGCAATTTACTCCCAGCGCATTCCTTCGTCGTGCAGAAGAAGCTCAGCGTTCTATGGAGACAAACGAAGAAGCTATCTCTGATGAACTCGAACAGACAGGGGTAGGAGCAAATGTGAAACAAAACCCTATAATGATGAATCAATCAGCAAGTTCAGCAGGACAACCTCTCTCTACAGAGAAGGTAGGACGCAATGATCCGTGCCCATGCGGTAGCGGAAAGAAGTTTAAGAAGTGTCATGGTTAAGCATAAAATTCAAAGATTCAAGATACAAATTCTGCTAGTCTAATTCTCCAATGCCAAAAATAATGCAGATCATCGGTCATAGTACGCAAACAGCAGAGCTCATAGAAGATCTAGAGAAGGGTAATTTGGCACATGCATATCTCTTTAGTGGTAGCCCGCACCTTGGAAAGATGACCGTAGCGCACTGGTTTTCTGAACAAGTACTGACGCTTGGGCTGACTGACGAGGGGCGCGCAAATGAACGTAGACGCATAGAACATCTCTCCCATCCCGACTTTATGGTGCTCGACCAACTGTGGATCGATAAAGAGTGCGATGACTGGGATATCATCTCACAATCTTCCAATGTTTCTCAGGAGCATCGTAGTAAGACTCCTCCTGCGAAGACAGACATTATCAGCATCGATGACGTGCGTGCTTTGCAACATCGACTTCATGCAACTGGTGTTGGCAAGCATCGTGTTTGCATCATCTCTTCTATGGAACGCATGCAAGATGCAGCAGCAAATGCATTCTTGAAGATCCTCGAAGAGCCACCGCCAAACTTAGTGTTCATTCTCACGGCTGGCTCCCTGTCGAAACTCTTACCTACTATCTGTTCGCGTACCCGTGTGATGCATTTCTCTCCATTGTCTCGCAATACATTACTTCCGATGCTTGAACATACAAGTGAGGATGATGCGCATTTTATCTTACAGTTAGCACAGGGTGCTCCGGGCACTGTAAAACGTTTACGAGATGACCCCGATGCTCTTCGGCAAGAGAGGCAAGTTCAGCAGCATGCGATAAGTTTCTGGAGTAGCAACTCTCTCAAGAGTCGAATCCATGTATTGTCTGCACTGAATAATCGAGGGATCGATGGCGATCGACTCATCATGCATCTTGCTTTTGCCTTGCGTAAATTACCTGTTTCAGATCGCCAGAAATCCGCTCCTGTATTCATGCAACTGCTGTCTGACCTCCAGACCAACGTTCAAAGACGACTTGTTTTACAGCGGTTTGCTCTTGCTGCAAAGAATTAGCAGTGATAGCCTCTATGGCTGTGGTATACATACTCGTTCTTGTCGGCTCTTTTATCGGTATCTTTGTGATACTAAGTATTCGTGTTTTACTGCGAAATCGTTCTGTGCGCAAGTTTGTCCGGTCAATTCGTCAGCGTGCAAACATCTCAGAGAATTATGGTGCAGTCATGAGTATGGAGACACCTGTTCAGCGTACGCAGAAAAGTCCACGTACGTCTGCTATTGAGATGCAGCAAGTCTCCACACTTGTTCGCCAAGCGGAAAAGGCTATGGCACAGGGAAGACTAGAAGAGACTGAGAAGCTTTTTATTCAAGCACTCACAGTATCGCCTGAGGCATTTGATGTTCAGGCACAACTTGCGAAGTTTTATCTCGATACAGATCGTTACCAAAAGTCAGAGGCACTCTATCGTGAGATCCTTCTTCGTCAGGACGATATAACCTACCACGCAAACCTTGGGTTGGCGTACTACAAGCAGAGCAAGTTTCCCGAAGCATGTGGGTCGTACAAAGAGGCTCTTGCGAGAGACCCTAAAAGTCCTGAGCGTGCGGCTGCATTGGCACGTGCGTGCATCGCAGCAGGCCACTACTTGGATGCTGCGGTGTTACTTGAGAAGGCATGTGAGAGACTTTCAAGAGACACAGAGTTGCTAGGTCTTCTTGCGGAGTGTTACGAGCAGCTCGACGCTATCGACAATGCAAAAGAGGCGTATATGAGGATCAATAAGATCGAACCGTATAACGAGCATGTGAAAGAGAGGTTGAGTGTACTGGCGAAGATGTAATATCGATCTACATCTCTTTCCTCCTAAACACCCCTCCCTTCTTGTCGGCCATAGCTTGCCATAGCAAGCGGCGGCTGATAGGGAGGGGACTAAGGGGAGGGTTAAGATCAGAATCTGCAACCTTCTTTCTCTATTTGTATACAAAATACATTCCACCTTTTTTCCAGTGAAAAAAGGTGGAGCCAAAAACACCTGCCAGCCGAGCCTCACTCAGGCCATCCTTACTCATCATTGCTGTACGCACTTCGACCAAGCTGACCTGCGGGTCACTTGGCACTCAGCGACTGGATGAGCCAATAATGTCATGCCCTCGTTCAAACAAGGGTGGCTGGCAAGAGAAAGAGTTGCTAGGTTCAGAGTGGCATCTTTCTGTGCATTGAAAACCTAGTAATCAATCACCTCTATCTCCACATCTCCCTCTACTTCTGCTTGGCAGCTGAGACGCTCAGGGTCGTCCATTATCCCCATGTTTTCTTCGCGGTCGTTGCGTGGGCTCAGGTTTGCCATGCCTTCTTTTACGTTGCAGAGACACGTTGTACAGAAGCCATTTCCTCCACAGGCGTGCTCTATACCAACGCCGTTATCGAGAGCGATCTGGAGGATCTTCTCCCCACTAGCTGCTTCTACAGTTTTGGTTTGGCCGTCGAAGTGGAATGTGACTTTTGGCACGTGGCTATTATGAACGAAGAAATAAGGGAAATAAAACAGTTGTAGGTTTTAAGTTGTAGGTTATAGGTTTTTGGCCAATAAGCTTAATACTTACAACTTATAACTTATAACCAAGAGTAATATTTACAATAAAGCTGAAGCAACATATACACTATGTCCATGCTTAATATCCAAAATCTCCACATCTCCGTCGATAGCACCGAAGTTGTCAAAGGGATAGATCTCACCATCAATGCTGGAGAGATACATGCCATCATGGGGCCAAATGGCTCTGGTAAGTCTACATTGGTTAGTGCACTGATGGGGCACCCTGCCTATACCATCACATCTGGATCTGTAAAGTTTGATGGCAAAGATCTCCTTGCGATGGCACCACATGAGCGGGCACAAGCAGGATTGTTCTTAGCATTTCAGTATCCGAAAGAGATAGCAGGGGTCACACTACGTAGTTTTCTCTTTGCTGCATATAACGCACAGATGGGTGCTCGGAATCCTGATGCAAAGAAAGTTTCCCCTATAAAGTTTAAGAAGTTTCTGGAGGAAAAGATGAAAGAGTTAGATATGGATAGCGCTTTTGCAGAACGATTTGTAAACCAAGGCTTTAGTGGAGGAGAGAAGAAGAAAGCAGAGGTCTTACAGATGCAAATTCTCGAGCCGACTATGGCACTGCTCGACGAAACAGACTCAGGACTAGACGTAGATGCTCTCAAGGTTGTTGCAGAGGGTGTGAATTCTATGCGCAGCGATGCATTTTCTGGACTCATCGTCACACACTACGCACGCATCCTCGGGTACATCACGCCAGACCATGTCCATGTGATGGTGGATGGGAAAATAGTCGAGAGTGGGGGGGCAGAATTTGCCCATCAACTAGAAAAGGAGGGATACGTGAAGTATGGCATTTCGGGAGTAGGGGGTAGGAAATTTGACAGTGCTGCTTTGCAGTAGTAGTTTTAATCCTAATCTTTTCCCTATTCTTTTATGCATATTCGCACTTTTGATGTTTCACTAAATGACGGAGTAGACTCAGATGTTATTCAGCAAAAATTCGGATTTCAAAAAGATATCTTTGGACGTTCTACAGATAGTCTCAGTCTGGAAAGTGGTTCAGATGGACAAACAGCTATAGCTGCAAGAGTAAGTGTAGCCAGCTACACCATGCTGACGAAGGTGATAGACGTATTGAATCATTTTGGCAAAATAACAAATTTTACTTCTCAATCATCAACATCAGAAGTTCCTATTGCCGCATAGCTTTTGAAAAATTGAATAGTTCTCTATACTGTTAATCCTATTCCCCATTACATTTATGGATGAACATAAGCTTTTTGTACGCCCCCCTGTGTGGCTACCTATCATCGTTGCACTTATTGCTGGTGGTTTATATATCACAGGAAAACATGTAGAAAACATGGAGCCTCCTCCAGTCATCTCTGTACAAGGGCAAGGGAAGATCCAAGCGGTACCAGATATCGCACTACTGAACTTCGGTGTGCAGACAGGTCGGCAGAAGTCTGCGCAAGCAGCTATGGAGATGCTTGGCAAAAGGATGACAGCAGCTTTCGATGCACTCAAAGAGCTTGGCATCGAAGAGAAGGACATCATGACACAGAGTTTGAACTTGAACCCTGCATACGACTGGAACGAAGGTAAAAGGATCGATCGTGGGTTCGAAGCAAACCAAAACCTACAGGTGAAAGTGCGTGACTTAGATAAGATCACCACAGTTCTCGATGTTGCAGTCCGTATGGGTGCGAACCAAGTTGGCGGTGTGTCGTTTACCATCGATGATATGGACGAACTTCGAGAAGAAGCACGTGAGATGGCTATCGCAGATGCACAGAAGAAGGCAAAGGATCTAGCACATGATCTTGGTCAGACACTCGGAAGGTTCCGTGGGTTCAACGAAGGAGGTGGATACAACGAGCCGTACCCAATGATGCGTATGGAGTCCATGGCTATGGATGCCAAGGGCATAGGTGGTGGCACACCAGTTCCCGCTGGAGAGCAGGAGATCGTGGTGAATGTAAATCTGATGTACGAGGTGAAATAACTATTCGAAGTCGTAGGTTTTAAGTTGTAAGTTGTAGGTTAAGCTACTATACCTACAACTTATTACCTATAATTTACAATTATCAACACATTCTCCTCCTCCATCCTCGAGCTTATCCGCAGGACATCTGCGTACCTTCCACGCGACGTCGAGGAAGTGCTGGAACTCAAAGCGATGACAGAGCAGCCACAGTCTTGTGCGGGGCTTGCTATGGAGATTGTCGGGCAGAACATCAAGCTTGCGAAACAGAAGTCACTGCCTATTTGCCAAGACACAGGCACGATCTCGTTTTATATAGAGACTCCGGTTGGCTTTGATCAGTTGCAGCTAGAGGAAGACTGCAAAGCTGCAGTTGTAGAAGCGACAGGGTTTGGGTACTTGCGACAAAACTCCGTTGATTCTCTTACGGGCGAGAACTCAGGGAATAACCTTGGCGAAGGAAGTCCGGTGTTTCATTTTTCTCAGACGCGAGAGTCGCATATTTCCATCAAGTTGATGCTCAAAGGTGGTGGATGTGAAAACATGAGTCGTCAGTACAGCTTGCCTTGTACTATTGGCGAGGAAACTCGTGCAGATCGTAACCTTGCAGGGGTTCGCAGCTGCATCCTCGATGCTGTTTGGCAGGCACAAGGGAAGGGCTGTGGACCAGGATTCCTCGGTGTGAGCATCGGAGGAGACCGCGCTACGGGTTATGAACATGCTAAGAAGCAGTTACTGCGTACAGTAGATGACATCAATGACAACCTAGGCCTTGCACAGCTCGAAGCACAGATCTTGCAAGAGGCAAATCAACTTGAGATAGGCCCGATGGGGTTTTCTGGCAACTTCACACTTGGTGGATGCAAGATAGGTTCTCTCAACCGTTTACCAGCGTCGTTCTTCGTATCTATTGCGTACATGTGTTGGGCGTATCGGAGGCGGGGGGTTGTGCTCGATGCTGAAGGAGAAGTAGTTGAGTGGTTGTACGAAGACAAAATTGCAAATTGCAAATTGCAAATTGCAAATTCTCATGCATATTCTTTGTCTACTATACAAAATGCAAAGGCTTTGAAGTTACCTCTTTCCGAAGAGGATGTGCGATCACTTACAGCAGGTGATGTCGTACTGCTTTCAGGAAAGATGTTTACAGGACGAGATGCTGTACATAAGTATTTGTTCGATGGTGGGTCACTGCCAAAACTTCAGGGCGGCACGGTATACCACTGCGGCCCTGTGATGATGGAAGAAGATGGAGAGTACAGTGCCATCGCAGCAGGGCCGACGACGTCGATTCGTGAAGAGCCCTACCAGTGGCGGATAATCGAAGATTACAATCTCCGTGCAGTCATTGGCAAAGGGGGGATGGGTCCTGCGACACAGGAGGCGTGTAAGAAACATGGTTGTGTATATCTTCACGCCATTGGTGGTGCTGCACAGATCTATGCACAGTGCATTACAAAAGTACACGGCGTAGATTTGCTAGAGTTTGGTAGTCCCGAAGCTGTCTGGGAGCTAGAGGTACGAGACTTTCCTGTGGTCGTGAGTATCGATGCTCACGGAACGAATTTACAAGAACTTACACGACAGCGGTCGCAGGAGCACTTATCAGATCTACTAACTCCTTTACTCCAGTAACACTCGCCGCAAAAGCTTCTCGTTCATCTGGAGTAAGGTCCACTTCTACGATCTTCTCTACTCCATCTGCTCCAAGTACTGCAGGTACGCCGACAAAGTACCCTCCGACGTCATACTCTTTGTCGCAGTACACAGCGCATGGCAGTAAACGCTTCTTGTCGAGTAGTATTGCTTCGACCATTTGCACTGTTGCTGACGCTGGAGCTTCGAAAGCAGATCCAGATTGCAAAAGTTTGACGATCTCTGCTCCGCCATCTCTCGCTCGTTGTACGATTTCCTCGAGTCTTGTTGGTTCAATGAGTTGCGTAACGGGGATACCTCCTACTGTGGTGTAGCGAGGGAGTGGGATCATCGCATCCCCGTGTCCTCCGAGGAGCACAGTAGAGATGTCTTGCATAGAGACACCCAGTTCCATGCTGATGAATGTGCGAAATCGTGCAGTGTCGAGTACACCTGCTTGGCCCATCACTTTGTGTGTAGGGAGACCACTTGCTTTCCATGCAGCGTAGACCATGGCGTCTAGAGGATTGGAAACAACGATTAGGAAGGTGTCTGGACTGTACTCAACAACACTCTTACTTACTTGTTCCACAATCATGGCGTTGGTTGTTAGGAGGTCATCTCTACTCATCCCTGGTTTACGAGGTATGCCTGCTGTGATAACGACAATGTCACTTCCTGCAGTATCTGCGTAGTCGTTTGTTCCATTTACACGCGTACTAAATCCTTCTATCGGTCCTGACTGCATAAGGTCCAGAGCTTTGCCACGAGGCATGTCTCCACTTTGAGGAATGTCTAATAGTACGATGTCGGCGATATCTTTGGCGGCAAGCCAGTGTGCGGTTGCTCCTCCTACATGGCCTGCACCTATGATGGATACTTTGGATCGTTTAGGCATAACTTTATCGTAGATGAAATTATTCGTACGAACAACGAGTTGTTCTGTGAAAACAGCTCATAACACAGAACACAGAACTTACAACGTAATATACATTTAGCTGCGTAGTTCCCTAAAAATATCATCTATAACTTCCGGCACTTCTTTGAGTTGTGCATCGTGCATGATCTCCCAGATGAGCCACCCAGCTGTGGTACAACTAGAGACGATGAAGAATGCTTTTAGTAACTCGGAGTTGATCCAGTGTAATTTATTAAAATCAGATGTAGCTAAAGCTAGTAGCATCGTACAGATGAGAGACAGAGGATGTATCCATTTTCGCTTACCAATCTTCATCATGTTTGTGGAAAGACAGATGAGTGCCTTGTCTTCGGTTACGGTGATCAAGCTCTGATCGATGTTGTGATCATGCGATATAATTTCTATATTTTTTCGGTTAATGATTACGGTGCCAAGTTCTAGGGGTGGCTCCTCTGGTTGTGGAAACTGAAAAGAAACAGATGGCTCTTTAAGCTTCTGAGATGCGGTAAAAGCATTCATGAAAGGGGTGGGGAAATAAGGTGTAAATTTACCTTTGCATCTATTCGTACCGAATTTCAGTCTATCCGTCAACTATCCTGTACATAGAATGTATACAAAATGACCTAGTAAATGTATGTGAAGTATGTCGTAGTCTGTTGAGATTGTGTTTAAAAGTTTTTGAAGGGGGCGAAGTGTTTGAGGTGGAAAAATATGCCAAATACCATATACCAAATACCATATTTTATTCATACTAGAACTATGGCACCTCCAATACAGTCATGGTCAAAGGCATTCTTTATCTCTGCAATAGTTATCATCGTAATGCAGCAGTTACGTATAGCGGGTTTACAGGAGCAGGTACGCAAACTTGAGGTAAGCGTTGCCATAGGTATCCAACTACTCGATACCGCAACAGATCAGATAGCACGACCACCATTTCCACCAGAGATTCCCGAACTCCCTGATGAGCGAGGGTAATATCTTCTCAGGCTTAGACCGTAGTGTCTTCGATACACCTAACCCATCTCCCTACGCAGATGGACTAGCGAAAGGTCTAACAGAAGATCTTGTTCGACAGATTAGTAGTGATAAATCTGAACCTACATGGATGCTCGAGCACCGTCTAGAGAGCTTTCGTATTTATAAAGAGAAGCCCATGCCAAACTGGGGTCCAAGCCTTGACGGTCTTGAGCTCGAAAACATCTTGTACTATGCCAGACCTGGTACAAAGGAGACAGATAACTGGGATGAAGTGCCAGATGACATTCGTCGTGTATATGACCGTCTCGGTATACCAGAAGCTGAGCGTAAGGTGCTTGCGGGCGTTGGTGCGCAGTATGAAAGTGAGATGATCTACCACAACTTAAAAGAGAAGTGGGAAGAGAAGGGAGTCGTCTTTCTGGATATGGATGATGCGGTGCAAGAGCATGAAGAACTCGTGAAGGAATACTTCATGCAATGCGTTCCCAATACAGATCATAAGTTTGCTGCACTTCATGGTGCGGTGTGGTCTGGTGGTACGTTCTTGCATGTGCCTGCAGGTGTCGAGATAACAGAACCACTTCAGGCGTACTTTCGTATGAACGCAAAGAACATGGGACAGTTTGAGCACACGCTTATCATCGTCGAAGAGGGGGCAACCGCACACTACATAGAAGGTTGCAGTGCACCGAAGTATGGGAGTATGGGCCTCCATGCAGGTCTTGTAGAGATCTTTGCGAAGCCTGGGTCTTCTGTGCGCTATAGCAGCGTAGAGAACTGGAGTCGCGATACATTTAACCTCAACACCAAGCGGGCCATCGTAGAGCGTGATGCAACGATGCAGTGGGTGGGTGGGAACTTGGGCAGTGGAACGACGATGCTCTACCCGTGTTCGGTCTTAGTCGGTGAAGGTGCACGGTGTGACCACATGGGTATCGCGTTTGCAAACGAAGGACAGTGGCAAGACACAGGTGCAAAGGTACTGCACATGGCTCCGCATACTACGAGTAACGTTGTGTCGAAGTCTATCTCGAAAGCAGGAGGCACGAGCGTGTACCGTGGCATGCTCAAAGTCGCACCGCATGCCTATGGATGCACTGCGAGTGTAGAGTGCGATGCGCTGCTTCTCGATGAAGACAGTCGTACCGACACGATTCCAGATATTCAAATCCGTAACAACGATGTTACTATTGCTCACGAAGCTACAGTCGGGAAGCTCTCCGAAGAGGACATCTTCTATCTTACAAGCAGAGGCATAGCAGATGAAGAAGCCAAAGCCATGATCGTCAATGGATTCATCGAGCCAATAGTTCGATTGCTTCCCCTTGAATACGCAGTCGAGATGAACAGGCTTATAGAGTTGGAGATGGAAGGGTCCGTTGGTTAGCCCTCGCTCTGCTTGCACCTTCAGCAATTACTCTCCATATTTTCCGTTTTTCTTCCAATGTAGATAACTGTTCTGCTTGTTCGTAGGTGACGTTAGCAGTCTCTAGAAATTTTCTAGCTGCCCTTATAAGTAAGTTTCTTATTGTATGTATATAGTTATTATTTGGCATTAGTTTATGAGTCATACCAAACTCCTTTTCCCAGTTAGTTTTATCGCAAATGCGCTCTACTTCTGCCCTTGTTGCAATGCTATATTTTTCTAGTACTGCTACAAGACTTGGTCCATCGATTGTTGCTTCTAGCTCAGCTATTTGTTCATCGTTCGGAACCCAAAGAAGATTTTGGTGAGAGACCATTAGTTTCGATGGCAAATAAATAATTCTTTAATTCTTATTGCTGCTTTTGTGACATTTAGATCTCTCTCACAGAGAAGATCACATGCCCCCTGTTGCACTTCTGGTGAACTCGGCACTGCTCCTGTAGCAATCAATTGCAACAATGTATTGAGCTTGCTCTGACTACCAATCTGCTGAGCAAGTTCTTGAATTGGTAATCCTGGAATAGGATCCCCAGTTGTCAGTGCTCGCGCAATTCGCAGTGCACTAAAACGTCCGGCACGAAATGCAGGACCTTTGACCAATTCATCTTCTCCGGCAACTTTCATTGGAGACATATGTTCTTTAGTAGAGAAGAGAGTCCCTTGCCCTTCTGCTTGCCCTTTATAGCGAGGTAGAACCATAGAGAAAAAATTACTCTTTTGCCTTGGCTAAGGCAAGGAAAATTTACACAAGCTTGCTAAATTCGCCTTCATGGCCGTCATCGTCATCGTTTTCTGCATTTCTTTCAGCATTGCTTTTTCTTCGCAATAATTCCTCCATAACCATTTGGAAGCCAGCTATAGATGCTATCAGGGGATTTAGAGATAAGTCTCTAATCTCAACTAATGAGAGATTTGCAGTAGAATTTGGAATAAGTAGTACAATTTGCTCCCTGCAATACCTAGGTAGGTTCGCTATCGCTTCACGCATCGTATTGTCTGTATCCAAGAGGATATTGGCTACAACTTGTGGCTTTAGTCGTAGAAGGTGATTTACCGCCCTTCGCTCTTCTGTGTCTAATATTGCTACTTCAGCATCGTAAATCTCTTGTGAAATGCCCCATTCTCGATTTACTGTATCGTTCGGAGTGTTTCCACTCGGCTGACTTGGCCCACCAATTGGATCAGTTCCCATATGTATATTATACATTACTTATAGAATTGTGTCTATTCTTCGTCGGGCTCAGAATGACACCAATGTTTTTTTATTAAAACAACCTCAGATGCCGATAGCATCTTCATGTTAAGCTAATACTAATGGAGTTAGATATCACCGACATCGATGGCAAGAAGCATTTGGTTATACCACAAAATCAGACGATTGATGCTGTGCAGGAATACTCTGTACAAGATGCAACAACAGATCTGCAGATCCATGCAGAGGCAAGAAGCAGCGCGACAGTAAGTATCGTCATAGATCCAGATGATGATGTATGTAAGTGCTCGTTGCACATTGTTGTAGACGCAGGAGCAAAGCTTACAGTGCTACTTTTGCAAGTTGCAAAGTCTAAGAGCGTATCTATTTCGCAGTCATCTCAGATAGCAGATGGTGCGCACTTGCGTTTGCACAACATTACTCTCGGAGGAGAGGATGTATCGCACGATATAGAGTCGCACCTTCTCGGTCAGCATGCCGTAAGTGATATCGACTGGATCTTCTATGCACGGAACAAAGAGAAACAAAAACTCTCTGCGACAAATGTATTTGAAGGTCGTGCAGGCGGAGGAGAGATCAACATGCGTGGTGTCGCGCAGGACTCAGCACACGTTGTCTGTAATGGCATGATCAACATTGGCGAGGGGGGTGGAGAAACAGACACGTACTTAACCGAAGAGGTGCTCATGCTCGACAAAACTGCAAAGGTAGATGCTATCCCTGGGCTGGAAATAAAAACCAATGATGTGAAAGCAAGTCACAGCGCAACTGTTGCGAAGGTTACCGAGGCAGATCTATTTTATTTTGCTGCGCGAGGGATACCTACAGATCAAGCACGTCAAATGTACGTTCTTGGGTTTTTAGAAGATCTAACTAAAAGGATTGCAGCTCCAGATCTTAGCAAGAAAGTACTGCAGGAAGTCGAAAAGAAGTATATGTTTATAGTCTAGGTGTTACACCGCTTTTATCGACGATGAAGAGGTCTGTGGTAAGCTCGTAAGTTTCTTCTGCTTCGAACTCAGTGTTTACTTGTTCTATAAAAGCTTCCTCGAGAGGGAAGTTTGCTGGCCAAGCGATGAGTATGTCTCGCATAGGGATCGCTACTGTCGCCCCCTCCCCAAGTTCATCGATGATCCGCTTCTGTACAGCCTTTGATACTAAGCGACTTGCTGCGAAGCCATCTCCTGTTTCGATGATGAGGTATTTTTCATTCTCTGATGTTCCTGCGTTGGATACATCGAATGCGGGAGTCTCTGTAAGAGCAGTAAAGTTCTTCATTGCTTGTTTGTGTAACGTTTGTTGGTTGATGCCGAGCTGTTCTAGTTGAGGCTGCATAATGAAGTCATAGCGTGTCTCATCGTCAAAGACATACCCAATATCGAGACTATCTGAAAATGATGCATGGACGAGTGGCATGAGGTCTTTGTTTTTGGTGCGCATGAGTTGAGGAAGTACTGTACCTTTCGCCATAGCCCATTCAGGAGTCTCTGTATTTCTCAGCATCATATAGCCCCCTCCGAGGAGAATAGCCAAGCCGATAATGATGAGAATCTTCTTTTGCATGCAACAAGGAGGTTAAGCGTGATTCACCTATTTTTCAATAATTACATCAGGGAATAAGCTCGTGAATCTTTTGCCATATAGCTTTTGCTGTGGCATGGATATCGATGTTCCATAGAGAGTTACTTATCTCTTGTCTTAGTTCCGGTGTAGTAAGGATTGCTGTAGTGGCTAAAACTACCATACCCATAGTAACAATGACCAATCCCCTATCTACCGGCTCCCTTCGTTCCAGTGATCTTTCAAGTGCAGCTATATCGACTGGATCTGCAAAAGTACCTAATGCTGGTTGAGGGGTTGGATGTTGAGCATATGGAACGGAAAATTCAGGGAAATGGTAAGTTTTGGAGATGCCTTTTATGTCTTCCCCATTGGAATGTCGCAACGGACAAAACATTTTAACCGATACCTTAAGCGTGAGTACAAAACCTGAATCACGTACAATTTCCACTTTTGTCCTTGAAGGATTTAGTATTGACTTAGGAGACTGAGGGATGACTGCCCAACATGACTGCCCATCGATAATCGTTGGGCCATGTTGCATTTGTGGCTTGCCGAAAACTTGGTAACCGAGTTTTGTTTGGATAGCAGCAACCACGAATGGCTTCTGTGCATCGGTTAGTTCAGACGTTTCTCTGTTGGGTTCACTCTCTGACATAGTTCCTTAGTATTCCCCCCTGCTGAAGTGAATGCAAATTTCATATGTAAAAGCATAATAATCTTTGCATTGCTCTAGTTTTAGGGATAAAACATAAGGTGTTCGTCAGAATTCCATCCTATACGGATGGCCATTTCAGCTCTTTGCACACCTCAGGGGAGAGAAGACCGATGCTTAAGATCTTCGTATTACTCGGATTGCTGGTTTTCTGTGTTCTGGTGTGGCTCTTGGGAGCCTATGTGATTGCGTTTATTGTTTCTGTGGTTGTGATGTTCCTGTTGGTACATGCATTTCATGACTTCAGATGCAGGTGCAATCGTCATGAAGGCTCGTGGCCACACTGGGCAAATGCATCTCTCTCGATAGTTTTTATCGGGATTGGTTACGGCATGGTTTCCTGGCAGATCGAGTCAGCGTTTTTTGGTATAACAAAAAAACATCCTTCGACTCTCCGCCTTTGGCGGATCGCTCAGGATGAAAAATCAAAGATTTTTCACAGCATTGTTGAGTAGAGAATGTAATCACCGGGCCCCAATCTTCTACGCCCTTGCAAGGCAAGGTGCAAAAGGTTGGGGGATGTTCCCCGGGCAATTAGATACATGATGGCAAAGTTTGAACATCGGCCAGCGCATGCACTTCAGAGAAAATTCCCTGGTAAGGAAGTGTTCCATCCGCAGGTTCTCCTACGGATACCTTGTTACGACTTAGTCCCAATCAGCAGTTTCACCGTGGTACCCCTCCCGAGGGATGAGGGTGCTTCGGGCGCCCCTGCCTTTCATGACTTGACGGGCGGTGA
>JAQBVR010000030.1 GCA_027623015.1 bacterium
GACTACCAGAATGTGAAGTACCAGAGTTATTTACCTGACGTAGCCAGAGCGTAGGCATGCCTGGGCGAAGATTTCATAACTTATACTATTATAGCGTTAAAGGATGCTTTTGAGCAGAGCAGTTTTGCAGTAAATCGGCAACCGCACAAATTTCGACAATCGGGCGTACATTGGTACAATTCATGTAATAAGCTAATAAATTTACAATCGGCGAAACTGCTACTTGCAGTCACAGGTGTCTTGCTAGTAGGAATTGTCGCATTTGTAGGCAATGAATATAGAGATACATTCTTCTTCTAATCGAGTAATGGATTGATTCCTAGTCAAATTGCTCTATTATCATGTACGATGAAGTACAAAAGAATTATGCTCAAACTATCGGGCGAGTCTATGTCCCCAGAAGGGGAGTTTGGTTTAGATCACGATACTATTGTAAAAATAGCCAAAGAGATTAAATCAGTAGCAGATACTGGTATTCAGATCATCATCGTTCTAGGAGGGGGAAATATCTGGAGGTTCCGCGACACCAAAGATAGCGGCATAGAACGGACCTCAAGCGATGCTATTGGCATGCTCGCAACGATCATGAATAGTGTGGGGTTGCAGTCTGCGCTAGAGTCTATAGGGGTAAACACTCGTGTGTGCTCAGCTATAAATGTCCCACAACTTGCGGAGCCATACATCCGACGTAAAGCACATAGGCATCTGGAGAAGGGAAGAGTAGTCATCTGTGCTGGAGGAACAGGAAACCCATTCTTCACAACAGATAGTGCTGCAGCTCTTCGTGCGTCTGAGCTCTCCTGCGATGTACTCTTAAAAGCCACAAATGTAGATGGTGTCTACGACAAGGACCCAAACAAGTTCAAGGATGCCAAGCTCTACGACAAAGTAACCTACACTGAAGCGTTGTCACAAGGTCTTAAAGTAATGGACCAAGCAGCATTCAGCCTCTGTCAGGACCAGTCGTTGCCTATAAGAGTATTTAACTTTAATACAAAAGGAGCTTTGCTGAGTGCAGCAAACGGCGATAATATAGGAACACTCGTCCATGGATAACAGTAGTACAGTTTCAATTCTTAATTCTTAATTTTCAATAATCATGGCTGATCAACGAATCCAAAGCTTTATTGCACAAACTGCAAAAACATTTGAGCACCTTCATAGTGAGTATTCTAGGCTACAAACTGGAAGAGCAAATGCATCTGTAGTTGAACATGTACTGGTTGACGCATATGGACAAAAGCAAGAAATACGTGCTGTAGCTGGCATATCTGTAGATGACGCTCGTACAATCGTTATCCAGCCATGGGATAAGGCAATCCTTAAAGAAATAGATGCAGCTCTACAAGTGCTAGACCTTGGAACCAGCCCAACAAACGATGGGAACGTCATCCGTATTGTTTTACCCCCAATGACAGAGGAGCGAAGAATACAAATGACAAAGATTGTTCATCAAATTGCAGAAGAAGCTCGAATCTCTATCCGACAACAGCGTCAATCTGTAAGTGATGATGTGAAGAAAACCGAAACAGATGAAGATGTGCGATACACTCTGCTTGAAGAACTGGATAAAGAGACTAAAATAGCGAATGAGAAAATAGAAGTCAGTATGAAGAAGAAGGAAGAGGAAGTAATGACTGTTTAAATCTACAGAAGTTCTTGCATAAACTTAGTGTATCTATACTATAGAAATAGTATTACGTCTACTTATGCAACAAACCTTTTCACTAACAGAGGGGAAACCAATTACTCTTTCCGAAGAGGAGATACATGTTGGGACATATGCAAGCATGTATCATGCTGCCACTGCAGAACCCGCATCTGGAAATTCGTTGTTCAGAAAGATCTCAGGAAAAAGATACATTGCCAAAAATCCATCTCATTTGATCGCACTTTGCGGAAAGAGCTCAAGAAATATAACAAGTTCTATAGAGGGGTACATGCGTCAAATGTATGACTATATAGGAGGTATTGACTTCGAAGTGCCAATAGGAAAGCTACGGCCTTTACATGAAACATATGAAGACGAGTTTCGAGCAGAACGCACATCTTTTCATGCTGGAGATGATGCAAGTCGTCAGTCTAAAGAAATTATTGCGATGGCGGCAGAAGACGGTGTATACGCTGAATTCTACTCAGTAGGTGTAGACCTCTTGCGGAAGTGGATAGAGAAACATGCACAAGAAATGTACAGGATATTGCAAAACCACAAAATCTATAATCCCGAAGAAGGAGAGACTGTTACAAAAAACTTATATGCAACAGATATTATTCTTCATAGAATCGGAGGACTTTTGCAGTTAGAGCTAGACATTGGAAATGACGGCTTTAGTGGGTGTCGCTTTGCAATGATTGGTGTAGGACTCAATGACATTTGCAATGCCTTCTCATCGAGAATAGTAGATTTAGTATCGAGAGATACACCAGATGATTCTACTTTTCCAGATGCTAAAGTAGTAAGAAGAATGGATAAATATAAAAGAGAGATTAAGGCACTTAGGCCAACGTATATAGAAGCGAAAACAGAAGTAGAAATAGACTTCAAATCTCTAATGTACACTGTGCCCTTAGGCGCATATCATCGACTAAGAGGTAGTACTGTGTCAGTAGAAAGGTCAAAACATCTTCCTCAAGTGTCTTTGACACTCGAAAGAGATGAAAAAGTTGAAAAAAACGACATAGGAACTAGGTCTTATATTTCTGGCTATGCAGGACTTGTGCGTCCTCACAGCTCAGATGAAAGATATATGCACTATTATGAAGATGGTGACAGGAGATCCTCATTTGTCGGCATTTCAGATGCAGCCAGTACAGATAGACGATTTTCCTCACCTCTAGCACCAGCCAATAAGCCGTCGTTCGTTGGGATGAAAGTGCGAGGAGCAAGTATTTCCAGTGGTCAGATACATTTTTCAAACCATGATGTATTTGCCCCTAGAGATGCAACGGAATCAGATGAGGAAATAATGAAGGCTGATATAGAATTGAGTGATGAGCTGCTGTCAAAAGGAGTGCAGTACGCAGATCTATTTGAAGAGTTACATGAAGTCGGACCAGTACTATTTGTAGACCACCCAGAATGTTCATATCTATTTATAGAATGTTTAGACGAAGATGCTTTGTACGAAGCTATGGAGCTCGTAGGTTCCAATGAGTTACTAGAAGTAAGTGAATTACTCCGATTGAATAAAGAGGCACACGTAGAGTATGAACGTGCTAGGCCTCCGTCAGGAAGATGGTATGGCATAGTTCTATCAAGACCAAAACCAATAATTGAGAATGATGAGAGCATTGAAGATGTACCAACTGAAGGTTCACTCAATGTTGACATAGTTGAAGATGCGATGCTTGAACCAGCGAAGTGGAAGAAGAAGATCCGTAGTGAATTCTCTGAGCCATCGTTAACAGACTTCCAAACGTGTCTTCGCATTGTTCAAGGTGTTTCAGAAGTCACGCAGGATAGGAGTTCTGGTAAAGGTTCACACGGAGCACTTGAATTGAGCATGGAGGACGAAACTGTTCGCAAAACTGGTACATGGACAACCATAAGAAAAAATAAGATATATTGGTCAACGATTTGGAGTGCCCTTAAGGATTTAGATATACCAATCGAATTGTTCTATCAAGCTCTTGATACAGCTAATGTCTTAAAGAAAAAAGGGAGAGCATCTGTCCCAAGCTCAAAGAATTAGGTAGTATTCATATATGCCGAATCCACGTATTGCCATCCTCTCCTTTCCAGGGAATAACTGTGAAGTTGAGTCTATTCGAGCAATACGCAGAGCCAAGATGGAACCGGTGTTTTGTAAGTGGAATGACGATCTAGAAGCTAAAGGTCATATAGATGGATATTTTATTCCTGGTGGTTTTAGCTATGAAGACCGCGGTAGAGCTGGGATGGTGGCAGCTAGAGATGGAGTAATGGAGTTTATTCGTAGTGAAGCAGCTGCAGGAAAGCCTGTAATTGGAAACTGTAATGGTGCTCAGATTCTCGTAGAAAGTGGACTTATTCCTCTGGGAGAACATCTGGATATGAGTCTAGCACGCAATGTAGTAGATGGCTCAGCAACTGGATTTATCAATGAGTGGATATGGATAAAGGCTACAGTATCACCAGAAGCATGTTGTACTAGTGATTGGAATGGTACTATGCAAATGCCGATAGCGCATGGCGAAGGTCGGTTTACAACTAAAGATGTAGATCTCCTCCAGACGCTGAAAGACAATGGTCAGTTAGCATTTATGTACTGCAACGCAGATGGAGAAGTATCTGAAGAATCTTCAGTAACACCAAACGGATCGAGCATGGCTATCGCAGGTATATGTAACCCCGAAGGAAATGTCGTAGCTCTTATGCCACATCCTGAAAGAACAATGCTTGGTGACCCGTATTTTGTGTCACTGCGACGATGGATAGAAAGAGAGGCACAAAAGAGTGAAGTCAATGTGTCCAATGCACACAGAGCCAATAGTTTTAGCATTGGTGTTAGACAGCCCTTAGCTACGGAGATATTTATAGACACACTTATCACAAACAATGAAGAGCGAACAGTAGAGAAGACAGCAAAAAGCATTGCTCCAAATATATCTATTACTCAAATGCGATATCTTGCCCCAGCAAATGGCGACATAGCTACGATCTTGTCCAAGATATCAATATTCAATCCAAATAAGGAAATCGCATATATACGGAAGAATGGAAAAATTATGAAGTGGGACAGTGATGCAAAGAAAGAAGTAGACTCAGAAAGCCACCCATTAAACGATACATTGCTACTCCGAAGAGATGAACCAGATACTGGTGCCCTTCTTATGTCTTTTGGAAGCCAGTCTGGAGTGTGTTATGCATGCAGGGGTTTACAAGATACTCAATTGAAAAGTAGGGACTTGTACGAAGTATTTGCAAATCCTCATGCTTCTACATTGGAATTGATAGAAAGCTAATGTAATACATCGTATTACTTCTTATATACATGAGCAAAGACACCTCCATCATCGTGCTTGCACACAATATACGATCTTTATGGAATATCGGTTCTTTATTTCGAACTAGCGATGCCTTTGGCGTAGAGAAACTCATACTTACAGGATACACGGGAACACCGCCAAGGCGAGAGATAAGCAAAACAGCTATAGGTGCAGATGAGTGGGTGATTTGGGAGCAAAAAGAGGACCCAATACAAGTTATCCAAGACCTAAGGAGTCAAGGATACAAAGTAGTAGCTCTAGAACAGAGTGCTGTTGCTATAGACATATCGACATATACACCACCTTCTAAGATATGCTTAATACTTGGACATGAAGTTACAGGAGTACCCGAAGAACAGCTAACGATCTGCGATGATCATATCTACATCCCAATGCACGGGAAAAAGGAATCTATAAACGTCAGCGTGGCTGCTGGTATAGCACTAGAGCGATTACGTCATAGTTAGCGTATCTTTTGAAGTTTCTTCAATTCTACCTGAGTAAGGACACCAAATGTTGTAAGAATGAGCATCAGATAAGCAAATGAACCAATAAACGGAACTAGTGATAAGACTTGTAAAAGGAGATACACTCCGATGCTAGCGAAAAATAATCTAAGCTTAGACAACTTCTTATGAAAATGGGTAGAAGCAGTTTTGGCTAATAGTACAGAAGCCATAGGCTTAATAAATACAAAACTAAATATATACATAGTAAAAGCAAATAGAGCTATGGGTATACCAATCATAGACATAAACAATATTCCGATGATAACAGGGGAAACAAATACATACAAAAGTCCATACCACATACTTTTCCATGGTGCAGTACGAAGGCGCTTTTCTGCATCAATAAAATAGCTTTTTGTAGAAAGAATTATCAAGAGCATCACAAATATAGAAGAAAGCATCCAATAACCAGTGATGCCTAGTAATGCAACCTTGAGTGAGCTTTTAGCAGAGCTAGCAAAGCCTCTATAGTCGTCGAGTGCTAAAGTTTCATCGAGAAGCTTTGAGCCTTCTACACTAACACTACCGAAGTAATACTCACCTTCAGGCTGCCAGTATCGTAGGTCACCACCTACAACTGTAGCATTAGTTATAGTTAAGTTATTCGCTGCAAGTGTTGTGTCTTTCTTTGTCCAGCCTCCGTATGTTACAGATTCACCAGTAATATCTGTAGTGCCAGATACCGTTCCATTCATAGTTACTTCTGCAGCACGAATGTAGACATTTCCAAGGACTGTACCGTCCATACGGACTTTACCAGCTGCTATACGTAGGTCGCCTTGAATAACAGAAGAGTCAGAAATTGTCACTTCTCCTCCTAGTATGATGAGATCGTCACCAGTTGAAGCATTGAAGTGAATCTCTCCACCAACAACTCTCGCATCGTCACCTACAGAGCCCTCTATAGATATCTCACCTCCAACAACGACTAAGTCCTCTTGAATACTAGCATCTACGATAACTTCACCACCTACAACAAGAAGATCACCATCAATAGTTTTCGAAATATCGACCTTCCCACCACCAGCATAAAGATCATCATTAACAGGGATAGAAAGTGATACTTCCTCATCAGCTTGAAACATCGCTGCAGAGACAGACAAGGGAATAGAAACAAGTACGATAGTAGCTAGAAGTTTATGCATAGTGCAAATACTATAGACAAAGCATTTCCTAAAGACAATCCATAGGGTCTATGTCTACTACTGCTTCAGATGTATCAAGCTTAGTCAGTAAATCTCTTGGACGGGAACCTCGTAGAAGTACGTGCCATATTTTACCTCCGCCAAATAGAGTAGGAGCGCATCCTATTATAATACCTAGCTTAGAGGATGCATTTATTTTTCGCGCAGACGTAACAAGTTCTTCAGCACGTCTTTTGGCATCTATACCTCGAAAAAGAATTCGAACCATGCTCGATGCTGGAGGGTAACCAGCGTGAATCCTTAGTGCTAGTTCAGCTTCAAGAAACTCTTCTGTTCCGTGTTTTGCGGCATAGGACACTTCGGGGGCATCGGGTCTAAATGTTTGTATGATGACTTCACCTGGCTTTGCTCGTCCACTACGGCCTGTAAGTTGTGTTAGAAGCTGAAAGATTCTCTCCCCAGCTCTAAAATGGGGTAATGACAAACCAACATCTGCAAGCAATACTGCTGCAAGAGTAACATTTGGTAAGTCTAAGCCTTTTACGACAGACTGTGTTCCAAGAAGAATATCAGATTCATTATTTGCCATAGTCGAGAGTAGGGATCTCATTTGATCTGGGTGAGACATAGTGTCCTTATCTGCTCGAATGACACGAGCAGTTGGGAAACGAGTACGGAGAATGTCTTCAATCCTTTGTGTCCCAGCTCCGACAGTAAACAGCCTATTGGACTTACAATGAGGACATGCATCAGGAATATCCACTACGGCATTGGTTGTGTGGTCCATAAGGTAGTCTTTCCCCGACGGATTTCTATGAACAGTAAAAGGTAATAGTGACTCTGGTGAGACAATACGACGCTTACAGTCTAGACACAGTAAAGCAGAACCAATCCCTCTACGATTGAGGAAGAGAACAGATTGCTCTTTCCGCTTTAACCTCTCCTCGATGGCTTCTATCAAAGGAGTGGAAAAAGGATATGCATTGCCAAAAACAACTGTAGAAAGGTCTATAACACGCACTATCGGGTAGGGATAATCCTTGTAGCGCTTATCTAGTCGAACAAGATTGTATACATTTCGCTTAGCACGATCCCAGCTTTCCAGTGAGGGTGTTGCAGTACCAAGGACAAGTCTGGAACCAGAAAATAAGCAAAGTGCCTCTGCAGCATCTCTAGCATGATAACGAGGAGTTTGTTCGTTCTTATATGTCCACTCATGCTCCTCATCAATGATGACAACACCAAGATTCTGACACGGAGCAAAAAGAGCTGACCGTGAACCGATCACGAGGTGAATCTTTCCTCGATGGATATCTCGCCATGCCTTTTTTCGCTGTGCAGGCGTAAGTCGACTGTGAATAATAGAAATTGACTCTTTCGGGAGAAGTTTGAGAAAGCGAACAATAATATGTTCTGTAAGAAGAATTTCCGGAACAAGCAGGATCGCTTGTTTACCTTCTTGTATACAACGAGATATAAGATCCGCATATATCTCTGTCTTTCCACTACTTGTCACACCAAAGAGTAAAGCTGGTTTGGAGGATGAAAGAATAGCATCTACTGCAGCTTGTTGATGAACAGTAAGAGATGGTGTTGCTATATCTGGTGTAGGAAGCTTCTTAATTATTTCGCGATGAACCTCTTCTATAAGAATGCCTTTGTCTACCAAAGTGGTTAGAACACTAAGAGATGCTCCAGTTGACTCACGCAAGGAACTCTCAGAAACCCATCGCTCATGAGAAAGGTCTTCAACGACAGCAATCTGCTTTTTACCACGTACAGATTCATGATGAGAATCTTGAGAGAGTCGGTATCCTTTAAAATCTTGTGGTAATAGTGAAGTCCACGGCGGAGTTGGAAGCATGAGTGAGGCTGCACTGCGCAATGTACAACAGTACTTCTTTGCTATCCATTGGATAAGCTGTAAGTGATACTTCGAAAGAAGGGGTATATCTCCAACTATAGTGTGGAGAGATTTTATGTCGTATGTTCTTTCTAATTGATCCTCTGTACAGCTTAGAACAAATCCTTCTACGATCTTGTTACGAAGAGGCACCTCTACAGCAGAACCAAGAATAGGCTGTAGGGTTTTAGAACTGTAGCTTAATCCGTTTCCTATACCAGATGAGCGCGACGATGTAATAACGTGATACTCCATAGAGGAAATAGAGTATACCGTAGTTTATGGTTTTCGTAGTAATGAATGGTCGGGGTGAGAGGACTCGAACCTCCGACCCCACGCTCCCAAAGCGCGTACTCTAGCCAACTGAGC
>JAQBVR010000008.1 GCA_027623015.1 bacterium
AGAATGATATAGGGGTACGAGGGCCAAATGGGAAAATACTTACTCTTGATGAAGCGGGTGTCATCACAAAAGAAGAAGCAGTTGTGGAAGCAGACCAAGCAGAGTTTGTAGAGGTTCAGCAAACACAGAGGCAGAACTTTCGCTTCATGCCATCAGATGAAAGCTCTTTACTTCTTACGTTACCGAAAACACTGAAAAGATATGGAAGCCATCGAATCAATATCATGTATAAGCAACATCCTCCTCCTGCATTTCAGAATCTCATTACCGTACAGGGGGATACTGTTTCGAATATAGTTGTGGATGAATCAGCTCAACAAAAATTATTGAATGTGCCTAAAGGATTTACCGCAGTTATGGAAAATGTCCCAAAGTCTGTTATGCCAAGACGTCTAAAAAATGTTCATGGGAATCCACAGGTATTTATAGATGTACAAAGAAAGAATACGATCATGGCAGAAGACATCTCTTATGCTCGGATAGGACTCGAAAAAGGCCGTTCTCTCATCGTTCAGCGAGAGAGTGGAACTGACACGTATGGTGAGAAGGACTTTCAAAAGCAAGAGATGGCTCAGGCAGATGTGTTACAAACAGTTGCAAACGTCCCCGCAATGCGCGCACTAGAAAATGGAGGAGATCAAGTTCTTGGTGGAGTTCGCTCTTTGCAAAGTGCATTTGACGTTGGTAGTGAATCAAATATGACACAGTCCTATGTGAACGATGTCCGCGGTGCATCGGACAATTTACTGGCGATGTACCAATCCAGTGGACTCAAAGAGAGTGCTGCATCTATTCGTCAGGCAATAACACAGCTTCGTGCTGTAAACAAAGGAACGTATACTGATGAAGTAGAACAGTATCTGTCTGGTCTAGAGGAAAAGCTGCAAGTTATCGAACAGTTGATCTCGTCGAAGTTCATCGAAAAACTTAATGAAGAAGTGCACAAAAATACGTTTTCCCCAGACTCACTTGCTACGTGGTGGGCGCGTAATGGTGTGATCATCGTTAGTGCGATCGTCATTGCATGTCTCTGTGCTTCTGGTATCGGCTTAGCTGCAGGCGCGGCAGGTATAGCGATGACAACTGCTACTGGAGCGATGACGTGGACAGGTCTTGTTGTTTCGAGTATCGGTTCAGGAGTAGGTGGGTACATCGGTTCAGAAGTTGGTAAAGAGCTAGCACGTACAGAATTTGCTACGTTTGGCAATGCTCAAGATGATATGGCAAGTGACTTACGACTGTATAAAGAAGGAAAGATTGATGGAGGAGAGTATGTGATGTCTGCCATACAGCAAATTGGAACAAACACTGCTATTTCGTTTATGCTTATTGGTGCAGGACAAGCGATTGGCAAGTGGGCGCAGGTTCAACTTGCATCCAATGCTGCAGGTCCAGAAGTCATAGTGGCCAACATCGTGAACATGGCTAGAAATTCTCTCAATGTTGTCGATGAAGCATGGGATAAGCTCTTTGGAGGAGCAAAAGGGTTCTTTGCAGGTTACATGAAAGAAGTCGGTCAGGAGTTTTACGAGGAAATGGTCTTCGAACCTGGAGCAGAACTTCTCCTCGGGCCATATCTTAGTAAAGTCGCAGCAGCTCTGAAGTGTTCTGGAAAGTTCCCTGGTATCAATACTGACTCAGATGTAGGGGTGACTGTCGCAGAAATGAGGCGCGTGGGTAACAGTATCGAACAGGTATGTGACTATACCAATAGTGATGCAAATCGTAAGCAGCTTCTCAAAGAGATAAGTGAAAATGGCGGTACGACAGAAGTGGATCCTGACACTGGAGACATCATCGCAGAAGCAGTAGAGAATGGTTTCCGTGTAAAGACAACGTATAGGGCATCTGCAGAACCTCAGTTGGTTCGTGTCCTCAAGCAGCGACCTATTGGAAAAGTGGATCCTGAAAGCACAGAGCTACCTGTCACCATGGTTACTGAATACAACATGCGACAAAATGCGGATGGTGCTTGGGTATATACACATCCAGGACCAGGAAATCTGACACTTCGTCAGTTCCTGAACAATCAAGATGACATCATTACCCTCAAGGGAGAAGAACCTGGAACGTTCCGTGTACGTATCGGAGCAGAGGTTCTTGTCCTCTTGGAGGCAGAGCTCGACACAGATACACAGCAGGAGACTGCATCAAAGCGATCACAACTATTTCCAGCAGCGCTAGATCCAAAAGTACGTTACGAAAGTAAAACGCCATACAGCGAAGCAGATTTACTAACTATTGCGGAGCTTTCACGAGACAATCCACGACTTCTCAAAGTAGCCATAATTGTGCAGCAAGAACTAACGAAAAGTGATATCGATGCGGATCTTCGTGTACGTCTTGCAACTGCAGTAACCAATAAAACAGAACTTCCACAGGTTGTTGCTAAGGCACTGCAAACAGTGCATGAGCTTGAAGATGCAGCTGGTAACCGTGGAACTATTAAATTAGAAGGAACTCAAGATGGGCAAGAGGTGCTCAATGCACGGAAGCTCAAGATTTTATCTGATGCATACATGGAGTCTGACCCAAGGCTTAGTCGTACAGATGCATTGCAAAATGCAAAATTCTTACTCGATGCAGCTTTGGGTGGTGTGACAGGTACTCTTGAAGCGAGAAGGCACGCTGTTGTCGATGGCGGACGATTTTCTATCGATGATATTGAAGGGTTAACTGAGCAGGCAGAAGCTGCGAAAGAAGAAGAATCAAAACAAAAAATATTTGAATACTACAATGGCAGTCCATCTGTCCAAGATGCTCAGTCACGACTAGAAAGTATTATTTCAGAGCAGTTTCCAAGAGATTTTGCTGAGCTTAAAGCACTCACAAGGGAGGTGATGACTTACTATGATCAGACGGACCAATACCATAACGCGGAGCACATGCTCCAGATGACAAGTGACATCTTCTTGCTAGCCGATACTGACAAGCTCACACCAGAGAGTATGCGTGAGTTGCTCATTGCCGGTTTGTATCATGATGTGGGCAACGCAGAACACCCTAACACGACTGCAGGTGTGGATGAACTAGCTGCTATGACAACATTCGTTGATGATAATCTGGCAGCAAAAAATGGACCTCTGGCAGATCTGGCTGCTGACCCAAGTGCTGTGCAACGCACGGCAGCAAATATACTGGGGACCGTCTTTGCCGATAGGCATGCGAGCCCCGAGCAACTTGCAAAACACGAGTATGTACAAGAGGCAGCTGCGTACTTAACTGCTCAAGGGATTGAAACAACGACAGAGCAGTTGGCAGATCTTATGATTGCACCAGATGCTCTGACGGTGAAAAATGCAGACCTTCTTGGGTCTCTCAAAAAGGAAAATGCAGTGATCAACGGACTGAAAAACCATAGTGAAGATACCCGTAAAGACCTTACAAACTTGCGTAACTTCGTGAGGGGTAATCCAGAAGGTCCTGCCGCAGATCTTCTTGCACGCATCGATGCCGGAACCATAGATGCCGCAGGCATTCGCGAATTTATAGCGCCGTATGCTGGTAAGTACGATATTTTTCCACCTATTTCTGCCCTTGGAAAGACGCCTGCACAGTATAAGGCAGGATTTGATATGTTTGTGGCTGGGAAGTTTCATGGATTTCGAAATGATGGAGAGACGGACTTTAGTCGCGAAGCAGGAGAGGGAAATGGTCTTTTGTCTTTACCTGGTGATCGATCGCAATCGGAGCAGGGGGCAGCAGTTTCAGCAGAGTCGAGTGCGTATTTCGATCAGGTCGTCCAGTTCGATGGAGAGATAAATTCCGTAATGCAGGATCTGCTGACAGAGGCTGCTATCGCAAGTCCTCAAGTTAATCTCATTGCGATGCCTATTGAACAGCTTGCTCAAAGGCTTTCTGCACGCATGGGAGCTTCTCGATTCGCACCATATCAGGCGCATATTGATGCGCTGAGCGATGGAGAGCGTGCACTAAGTATTTCACAAATGAGCCCATCCCAGGTCAATGCATTGTTTGCACTGCAGACAGAATTAACTGTACAAAGAGATGCTGCTGAGTTGGAGATACAATCCACTGTCACTTTTACAAAACAAGAAGTAAACGACCTTGCTCAAGCAGCTATTCGAAGCATTGTTGATCCAGAGGGTACAGCTAGCAGTCTTGGAGAAGGGGTATTGCACTATCTAAAGACTGTGAATACAGATCCTGGCAATTTTGATGATATTAGACTTTTAGCAAAACAAGAGATTGGTGATGTCTCACCTGAAAATCGTGCCTATATAGAAGCGGAAATCGAGAGAGCCGTCACATTATTTAAAGATCTTCAGCATGGTAAAAAGGGTGGTCTCGATGGAGTAGCAGAATTCTTTATTCAAGAGGGTAGTTTTCCTATTGAGGAATTACATCAGCAATCAGCTATACCACTAAACACTGCAGCTGAAAAACAGTTGCATCAAGACCAAGTTCAGCAACTCAAAGAGCAGAGTGAAGTTGGTCTCATTCAAGCACGAAATACAGTCGGTGCGACACCGGAGGCTATACAAGAGGTGGCAGCGGAGTTTGTAACTCAGAGAATCGATATGGCTAATGCAGCACTAACAGGTGACCCCGTGGCACTTGCTACGTACATCACACTTCTTGGAGGCCGAGAGAAAGTTGCGCAGGGTATGGCACAAAAGAACGAAAAGAGGGCATCTAAAGGAAAGCCAGAATATGCTACTGTAGAAGAATTTGTTCAAGCAGAATACGCGAAGGAGTTTGTGACTATTACCGATGCTATCGCACGAGGGGAGATTGGTTTAGATGCGGATAAGTATATCGATACAACGTTTACTGCTATTCGGGATCTTGATGGTATCATGCCAGGCTTAGACATGGAGGCGAAGCAAGCGCTTATTCGCAAGTTGCACACTGCCTCTATGGAGAAACTCAATGCGAGTGGCAAGCACAATTTTGCAGACTTGAAATCGTATCTTGAATGGTTGATGAGTCCAGACCAGACCATCAAGGGCGGTCGTCCAGAGGCACGAGAGATTTCTGTAGATGAAGAGGTGGCGATGTCGTATTCTCAGGAGGCTTCATCACGATTGAATGCATCTATTGCAACTATTCAAGGTGCTGAAACGTCTGCATTTACGGCAGATGCAACGTCGGAGACTCTTGCACAAGTGGATAATGCTCTTGATAAAGCGGTGTTACAGGAAACGGCACGCATTTTAGTGGGTATAGAAACGACTGCTGGAGCGCGTGCGCTACCTGATGCTGAGCGATGGTTGATTCTAGAATTCTCCGCAACATTCTTACAAGATTTCCGTGTTGCTAATTTTGGTACCGAAGTTTCACCACAACAACTCACAGAGCTTGTGGTGCAGAATGCGGTAAATCTGGCGCATCAAAACATCATGGACCATATGACACTGGTTGGGTCTAGTCATGGCACATTACATGTACTTCGTGGGAACTCAAGGATGCTTATGAATATGTTTAGTGATCCTGCATCTGGCTTCACACCAGAGATGCGTGTTCTTGCCCTTCAGGCAACATTTGATCATGACATGGGGTATACGAAGAGGACGCTGACGGGTAGCACGGAAGGCCAAGGTGTATTTGCTGCCTCCAAGGATCATCCACTGGAGAGCACACTGCGTTTGGAAGCAAATAAGGATCAATACGTCGCTTTGTTTGGTCAAGAAGGATTTGTTACATTGAGGAATTCTATTTTGGATCATTCGGATCCAGTAGGAAAAGAGCAGTATGCAGATGGAAGAACTAAGGTCGATATTCTAGGGGACCCAAATGCAAGCCCTGCAGAGCGCGTTGCTGCTGCTGTTGCATGTGTGGATTGTCTTGCCACGGTAAGTAACCTGAAGGCATCTCCTCTCATTCGTGATAATCCGGAGATCATGGCAACGATGATACGTATACAAAAGATTCATACACGTATAGATGCTGCCAAAACTAGTGCAGAGAAAGAGAGTCTACAAGCTGAGGCAAAGGCAATTCGGCTCCAGTTGCAAGATCGTATACAGTCTATGGATGGCTTAGAACAAGATGCAAAAGATGCCATTGTGCTGTCACTTGACGCAACAATGACTTGGGAAGAAAGCCCATTTGCTATTGGGCTGAACTTGCAAATGCTTGGTGCTACCGTTGATCCTGATGTTCGTATCGTTGATGGAAAACCTAATGTAACGTATTTGATAGATCCTGCAGGTCAGCGCTTGATCGAAGATGCTGTTGGGCCTGCACAAGCTGAAGAGATTGGCGAGAAGGGCATTACGAAAGCTGCAAAGGACTTTGGGGGTCTCGATGACACAAATATGGCAGTATTCAAAGAGTATATGCAACATGCTCGGCATTTTGCTACTGGTACAGAAGCAGAGCATCAGTCTGCAAGAGAATACTTTGCTGCTACACCAAACATCGTCATAGAAACTCAAGAGCATCTTGTCATTACCTTGGCGCTAGGAGAAAGTCCGCAGTATGCAGAAGTAGCTCAGTCGGTAGAAAAGGCAGTACATATAGACAACTTACGTCAATTTGCTCGGCAGAATATAGAGAAGTTAATCGCAGGAGAGGCACTGACTATTACCGATGCAGAAGGTAAAAAGCTAGAAATAACTGACCGAGAAGAACAGCGAAGCACTATTACAGAATCCATTCAAACTATTGTTGAGCAGCTACCCAAAACGTATGTAATCAAGAGTGTCGATGGTAAAACAGATGCCTCTTTGCAATCAGAGTATGAAGCAGTTCAGAGGGCTGTCATTGGTATGGATCCTGCTTCTGCAATGCAGACATGGGCAGACTTTTGTGTTAGAATATATACATCGGCAGGTAGCTCTTCCCCCATTCGCCAATGAACATGAGAGAAACACTAACAACGTCGGAGCCTCGTTTAGCCCAGATCCAAGATAATCTCACTGCAGAACAGTTACGTTTACTGCTTACCTCTAGGCCAGAGATAGAACGATACCTTACGTTAGGTGAACAGTTGGGCGCATTTGCATTGAGCACTGATTCTGAACAAGCGCAGAGAGACATTCTTGTTCGACATGCTCCTGCATCAGTCATTGCTGTAATTGTGGATCAAGATATTCCTATCAATGATCTAGTAAATGACCCTATAGCTATTGCTGGTTTTCTTCTTAATGTAGCCGAGAAGACGCAGCAGGAACAAGATAGTCCTGTAACAGCAAATGTAGCCCGTGAACAACTTACTGTTTTGAATGCTGAGACAGCCCCTTTGAGCTTGGTTATCGCTACACATCAAAAAAGCCATCCAGCATGGTTTGCATTAATAAATCATGGAAATCCTAATCTGGAATTTCTGGCTCCTTCGGACATTGCTGCCATCTATAATGCGATTGATCAGAACGAATGGAAGGGGGCAACATCTCCAGATATTGATAGGATTGTCGGAGATGCTCGTGAAAGTGAGGCTGGAATTCTGTCGTAATAAATAGCTCTGAAGGTTGCTTTAGACCCAAGGATTTGCTTTGATGACTCCTTATGTCCTTTTTGCTTGGTTGACGATACTCTCATAGTATTGCATAAAGTACATAAATATGTTATAATACTATGATCAAATGAGTATAAATAGTTCAGACTTATCGGCTTGTACAAGCGCAATACACGAATACCAGCGCTTCCTCGTCATCCCACATGCGAATGTGGACCCAGATGGGCTCAGCTCTGCTCTTGCGTGCTTCCATATGCTTACAGCTCTAGGGAAGGATGTGACGGTGGTATGCCCCGATACAAAGCCAGAGTCTCTTAGTTTCCTCCCTGGATTTGAGCATTTCACACAAGATCTCTCTGGTAACCAGCAGTTTGTCATTACGGTGAATCTTGATGACGGAGTAGAGGTGGACAAGCTTCGATATACTGTCGAAGATCAGAAGGTGAACATCATTATCGTTCCGAAAACCGGTGCCATTCAGAGCAAGAACATCACTTTAGGTGGTGGTGACCAGCCGTATGACTGTATTATTGCTGTGGATACTGCAGATTTGCATCTCTTTGGGAGTGCATATACGGACAATATTGACTTATTTTCTAGTGTGCCGATCATGAATATCGATCACCACATCAGTAATACTCGCTATGGCCAGCTCCATATGATCGACCCTACAGCATCTAGTGCTACCGAAGTTCTGTATCATTGGTTTACACAAGTGCCGAGTCTTAAGGAACAGATGACTCCAGACATTGCCACACTTCTCCTTACAGGACTTATCACCGATACACGTAGCTTTCAAAATCCTAATACAACACCCCGATCTTTGGAAGTAGCTGCTGAGCTCCTTGAATACGGCGCCCGTCAGCAGGAGATCATCCAGCATGTGTACAAGACGAAGCCTCTCAGTACACTAAAGATCTGGGGACGCGCTCTCAATGGTATACAGATGGACAAAAATGTTGGTATTGTCTGGTCTTCTGTATCAAAGGAGGACTTAGCGGAGATGGATGCATCGAGTAAAGAGACGGGTGGTATTCTTGATGAGCTTATTTCAACAATTCCAGATGCAGATGTGCATGTACTGTTTACTGAACTAGAAGATGGAGGACTAAAGGCAAGTATGCGTAGTAGTGAGAGTATCGATGTGAGTGCACTTGCTGGGCAGACGTATGGAGGAGGAGGGCATGCTCGTGCTGCTGGATTTCGTGTTGCTGAGTTTTCAAACTTTTCTCTGCAGGTTATACAGTGTGTTACCAAGCTTAAAGAGGGGATGGCAAATCAGCGTGCTGTTGTGAATGATCCTCCGAAGAACTTTATGCCTAAGCTTCCACTTGTTGAGGGTGCAAAGGCTACACCCCAAATCCCAAATTCCAAACCCCAAACCCCAAACCCCAAATCAGTCGATGTGGTGGGTACATTGGGAGGTGGAGACGAAAAAAAAGGAGGTACGGACATTATGAAAGAGATATCTGGATCTAATGAAAAGTAAAAGAGACAAGAGACAAGATACAAGATACAAAAATGACCTAAAACTTGTGTTTATAGGGCTTTTTGCTAAAGTTTGTCCGTATATTTTCGTTTTCCCTGTAATACATGCGCCTTGTTCAGGTGGCAAAAGCATTGGGTATGACTGGACAGGAGCTCCGCAAGGAGCTGGAATCTGTTGAATTTGGTATTAAGCAAACAGACCGTGAGATTCCTGATAATCTGGCACAGGGAGTTCTGCGTTTTGTGGCGAACAGGAAAGGGATCGTCGTCGATATGGATGCTCTTGGATTCTCTATGGAAGATGAGGAGTCAGAAGAAAAGTCTACAGAGTCCAAAGAATCTGATGCTGACGAAGATGCTGTAGTTGAAGATCCTATACCACAAGCCCCGAAAGGTGCGGCAAAGAAGGAGTCACTCAATGTACTACGGAAACTTTCTTTGGAAGATGTGTCTAAAGAGGCAATCTCTAAGCAGCAAGCGAAGATGGATATAGAAAAGAAGCCTTCGAAATCTGAGATAGAAGAGCTAAGACATGAAGAGAAGATAATGGCTGATCGTGCAAAGGTTTCTAGAGGTACACATCAAGAACAGATCAAGAGAAAAGATGGGATCGTCATGCTCTCTGACCTGGTGACTGTAAAAGAGTTTGCTGAAAAGATGGGTATTCAAGTACCGAAAGTTATCCAAGCACTTATGAGTAATGGTGTGATGGCAACCATCACGCAGACTATCGATTTTGATACTGCTGCTATTGTTGCAGAAGAGCTCGGTGTCACAGTCCAAAAGGAACAAGCAAGTGCAGATGTGCAGCATATGATTAGTGGTAACCTCGAAGAGATGCTGAAGGACGAGCCTGAAAATCTCGTAGAGCGTCCTCCAGTTGTTGTGGTCATGGGGCATGTCGACCATGGTAAGACTGCTATCCTCGATGCTATTCGCAATACAGACGTTGTATCTGGCGAGGCAGGTGGTATCACGCAGCATATAGGAGCGTATCAAGTAGAGTTTGTTCCTTCTGGTTCTACGGAGCATAAAAAGATCACATTTCTCGATACCCCAGGTCATGAAGCATTTACTGCTATGCGTGCACGAGGAGCTCAAATCACAGATATTGCCATCATTGTCGTATCAGCTGAAGAGGGGATCAAGCCTACGACAGTCGAGGCAATAAACCATGCAAAAGAAGCTGAAGTTCCCATATTAGTCGCGATCAACAAGATTGATAAACCAAATGCAGACATTGAGAAGGTAAAAGGGGAGCTAGCAGGACATGGACTACAGCCAGAAGACTGGGGTGGCAAGATACCCGTTATTCCCTGTAGTGCTGTAACGAAAGAAGGCATTTCTGATTTAATGGAACATATCATCATGATAGCTGAGCTTGCTGAACTCAAAGCAAATCCAAACCGTAGTGCTGTAGCTACTGTCATAGAAAGTCACCTCGATAGCTCCTTTGGCCCACTAGCAACTGTAATCGTCAATACTGGAACACTCAATACGAGTGATGTTATCGTTTGTGGTACGTCCTTAGGACGTGTCCGTACGATGATGGATGCCCATGGTAAGCGTGTAAAGTCTGTTCCGCCAACAGGGTCTGTCCGTGTTATAGGATTTTCTCAAGTCCCTGAAGTAGGAGACATATTGCAGGTTGTACAGAGTGAAAAAGAAGCGCGTGAACTATTGGAACTCTTCAAAGAGCATGCAGCTCACAATAAAAAGCATAGCTTTGCAGATCTAGTTTCTCGACTCTCAGAAGGTAAGCTACGACAGTTGAAAGTCGTTCTTAAGGCAGATACACAAGGTTCTTTGGGGGCGTTACAAGAGTCACTCAATAAGCTTGCTACGAGCGAGGTTGCGGTGAAGGTGATACACGCAGGACTAGGTGCAGTGTCTGAATCCGATGTGATGATGGCTGCAGCGAGTGATGGTATCGTCGTTGCGTTTCATGCAAAGGTTGGATCTAATGTCAAAAGAACTGCCGACCGTGAAGGCATTGAGATCCGTGAATACGATGTGATCTATGCTCTTCTCGATGACTTAGATGGCATTATAAAGGGCCTTGTTGAGCCCGTGGAGGAAGAAGTGATCATTGGGCACCTGGAAGTAAAGGAGGTGTTCCTCACGAAGCGTAAAGAGCAAATTGTTGGTGGTCGTGTGACAGATGGATCTATCAAACGGTTACCATTCCGCTTGTTCCGCGGAGATGAAGAGGTTGGTAAAGGGCGTATCACTTCCGTACAATATGTCGATAAGGACATCAAAGAAGCAAAAGAAGGTACAGACTGTGGTATGCGTGTCGAGACGTCTGTTGGCATACTACAAGGAGACAAGATTGAGGTATTTCTCAATGAGTTGAAAAAGAAGACTAAATAATTATAACTACGAAAGATACTCTTTGAATTTTTACTATTTATTAGTATTCTCAGCACCATCAGGTGGTTTTATCTGTGCTAGTGTCGCTGTTGAGATTCCTTGCTGTGCAAATCCGACAAGACTATACCGAGCACCTTCATCTGAGATTTGCGACAGTGCAGCTGTAATGAAGCTGAACTGACTTGGCTTTTCCTTCTTGAGATCTGTAAGGAATACAATGTGCTCTTCTTTGACACCATTATCTCGTAGGAATTCGAAGTACTCTTTTACTTTCTCTTCATCTCCGTCATTCTTTGCTACTTCTAGTGACTGTGCGCGGATGTCAGCATCTTCCGTCATCGAGAGGATGAAGTCTTCATTGAGTTTTGCTTTTGTGTCTGGGTCTTCCATCATAGCTTTCCATCGAGGGTCTTCTATGGTGAAGTTTAGCTGTCTAGCTACTACTTGTTCAGACCCTTTGAATAAGTCTGGGCGGGCAAGAGCAAGAGCCAGTCCACCATACATCAGTGTGAAGAAGGGGAATTTCCTGTTCCGTTCTATTGCAAGTGACATCACTGCGCCAAAAGCAAGAAGGCCTATAAGTAGGAGTTTCATCGATTTCTTTCCTCGCTGCATAATTGCGGATTCTATCTTTGTTGGTTGTGGAGGCGTGAAACCAAGTCGATTGATGGTGTCGACATTTTTTAGTGCCTCAAGTTTGGCGATAAATGTAGCGAGTACTTCGCGACCAGCTTTATTGGAGAAGGGCGGTAGGGCATTCTTTCCTTCTTTTCCACCGAGTGTCCGTATGTCTCTATCGACATTGATCGTATTGACTCTGAGAATTCCTTCTGTGATCGTAAAATACCTGTGACCTCCGTCACTAGCCTTTTTGCTGATCTCTTCTGCAGATTGCTTACTAGGCAATACAAAACCCGTATCAAGAATCTCGTACATCAGTTCCATTCGGCGAGTCTCATCTTCACGCTCAAGCGCTGGCTCAGCATCGTCTGCGGCCTTGAGTTGCGCTTCTAAGCTACCTCGCTCTGCTGCATCTGGCATGACCTCTGCTAGGCCATCGAGTATGGAATGACCAAGCTCTTCTATGCTGACTTGGCTTTCTGCGACAATGCCGAGCTTTCCTTTGAGTTGCTTTATTTGTTCTCGGTAGGGGAGGTTGGAATTTACAACGAGTCCAACATCTTTCATTACTGCAGTCGTAACAGCTATTGCATTGGCTGCCTCTTTGCTTATTTCAGATCGTGGTTTTAAGCCAGCAGGGGAATTGATACGATCATACACACTCTTCAGCATGCCTTCCTCTTTCTCAGTTTTTTCAACGGTCTTTGTAAGAGCCGGTTCAGATGGTCTTGGATCTGTTGACACGGGTTTTTCTTAAAATTATTTGATTGATGCTTTTCTAATAGCTTCTCTTATTTCTGCTGTTACATTCGCTGCACCGAGAGCCTTTTCTGTTGCTTGCACCAGTACTCTTTCTCGAACAGTCTTATCACTATTTGCAATCTCTAAATTACTATCGAGTATTTTTCTAAATTCAGTTTCAGAATTTGTACTACTTGCAGCGTTTTGGATTGTAGTATTGTTAATGTTATTGATGAAGTTCGTTTCATTACTCGTGACTGGACCTCCTCCACCTCCACCTCCAGATCCACCCTTTCCTCTTAGCAATTCATCGAGCTTACCACGGCTTGCACTGCTCGAGGCCTGATCAATCAAACCACTTTGTCCAACGATTTCACCGATACTTGTATACTCAGTTGTGCCATCTGCACGTTTAGCTCCAGGGAGTACAGGGATGCTAAGTGGGGCCTTTAATGCTATATTACCAAGATTGTCTCCAAAGCTCTTGATGCCACTGACAGCGCCTGTGTACATCTCATCACCTGAAGCATTTACAGCCATGAAGAATCCTTTCCAGATTATAAGTATAGATGTGATCATAAAGATCAGCTGATAAATATTATCTACACCACCTGGGAAGTTGCTGGCAGCAGATCCAGTTGCAGATGGAGCTTGCGCAATAAGTATTGTTTCATTAATGAGGAGGTATCCTATTGACATGGGTATTGCGACAATTGCTGGAAGGAAGGCAGCAGAAACAAACTTCTTGAAGATTGCCATGGTGTTAAATGATGACGTGATGTCGCCTATGACAAAACCGATAAACATAAATGGCATAAATGCTATGGTTATCCACAGTACAGGTATACGGATCATAAATATAACAGCCATCGATATCATTACTAGCGTTACTGCCACAAGAATTGCAATAGTAAAGCCAGTTTTTACAATGTAAGTAATAAGTTGCTGAATAGCTTGAAGTGGATCTACCGTACTAATTCCACTCAGTGCTCCTGATGGATTTTGTATTTGCAAGAGCTCTCCAAGCTTGGCATGATTCATGATCAACCCGTTAAGAATACCATTTGCTGTGTTTGTTGTTGTGCTTAGAAGTTCTGTTTTGTAGCAAAAGTTAGGATTTGGACATTTGTAAGCCCCAGTTGACAGTACTCCACCTGGCGCTGCATCGACTGAGTTTGCAAATGCTAAGTCAAAGAAACGGAAGTCGCTTGCAAATTCACAGGGGTTCCCATCCATTCTCAGACATGATGTCCCTATTGTTGTGGGTAAGTGATAGATCGTTGCTGCTAGCACATTTCCAACATCAAGAATGACTCGTGGGAAGAACCATGAAAAGTTTACAAGGATCAATGCGATAACAAATTTAAATGCATAGCGCTGGAAAAAATCACCTTTTGCAGTAATAACTGTAGCAAGAGCACCTATGACTAACATAAATGCAAAGATTGTATTTACGATATCTCGAGATAGCTTCCAAATTCTATGCAGTTTTTTTTCAACTTTACCATTCATTTCCAAGTAGAAATCTGGATCTGCAACAAGTGTGACAATGTCAAAGGCTATACCACCAACAGTCTGAAACATAGTAGCCATGATTGAGTACTCTTGAGCTTTTTTTGCGGCGACACTATCGCTTGGTGCTGCTGCATATGCTTGTGGCACAAATGTAGTACTATCAGATGCTTGTACAATCCATAGAAGAGTAAAAACAGAGATTGCTGTGATGAGAATTTTCTTGGTAGATGGCATAGTGTTTGTTTTTATAAATCATATAAGTATACCAAAAATACTGATTTTGATCAATTATTCTATGGAGACTAATTCCTCTTCATCTTGAATGGTAAATGCAAAGAAAAGTTACTAAGAACACAAAAGTGCTTCAACAGCGAGTACAAAATGTGTTCATAAATTAGTCATAGTTTTGCAGTTAATTACTACTTTGCAGCTTAAATAAGCCACTAAATCTGTATACATACTTTATACATCATACTGAATACTTTTCTTGCACTATATGTATGTTCTTGAGTACAGTTTGTGAACACTATGGCTTCTCCAATTTTAAAAGCACTGTTTAGTTCCCAGACGCGGGTAAAGCTTCTCTCCACATTTCTTTTGCATCCGGAGGAGGAGTTCTACATTCGCGAGCTGACCCGACTGCTCAATGAGCAGATCAACTCTATTCGACGTGAACTCGAGAACCTTCGTCGCATCGGACTCGTACGAGCACGCAACCGAAATAGGAAGAAGTTTTATCGCATAGATCCTGACTTCCCACTCTTCTCTGAACTTCGCAGTATGTTTGCAAAAGAGGTGCAGGCAGATAGTCCAGTCGTTGCAAGTCTGAAGAAGATTCCTGGTGTAGACCTTATTGTTCTTGCTGGTTCTTTCGTAGGTACAGAGAGTAAGGTTGACCTTCTTGTTGTAGGGTCGGTAAAGAAGGAAATGCTCGAAGCGATGCTTCTACAGGATCCAAGTCTCAAGAATGTAAAATACAGCCTCTTCCCTCAGGCGGACTTCCTTTATAGGTTAAGTCTAAAAGATAGATTTATCTCCGATATATTGAACGATCCTCGACATCTAACAGTTCAGAACGTTATTTCTAAGCTCATAGATGAAGCTAAAGGGGAGACTAGGGCGCGGGTAAGGGTGGCCGCCTAATATCTAAGGAACCAGGCCAGTAGGATACAGAGCAAAGTATTATGGCCGTGCGTACTTTTCTGTTTTTTGAATTACTATCTGATAAAGGGCATGAATTCCCTTTACAGTAGTATATTTGCTCTGTAATCTTGCGTAGCTATGACTTCAAAACTCCACACATTGGCTGCTGCCTTCGTAAAGCCAAGGCCTGAAATCCGCCCTGGATATACCGTACGTGTACATGAGCGTATTCAGGAGGGTGGTAAGGAGCGTATTCAGGTATTTGAAGGTTTGGTGATTTCTGTACACAAAGGACTTTGCCCAACAGATAGTACATTTACAGTGCGAAGAATCGCATCTGGTGTAGGTGTAGAGCGTAATTTCCCACTTCATAGCCCAAAACTTGAGAAGGTAGAGGTAAAGAAGGTGGCTAAGATCCGTCGAGCAAAGCTATTCTTCCTTCGTGGACGAAAAGGTAAGGCTGCACGACTCAGTGAGAGATTTACGACTTCTGAAGAGTTTGCTGTAGCAGCAATGGTTCCCGACGAAGAGCCAGAAGAGGAGATGATGACAGAAGAGCCTCCAGTAGAAGATGCAGAAGAGCTTAAAGATGCAGAGGCTACAGAAGAAGTACAAGACGAAATGAAGTCTGAAGAGGAATCTGCTGAGAAAGAGGAAAAGACAGAAGAAAAATAAGAACTTGATCGCTATACTCTATGTATATGCAACTCGTGCTTGTTGGTAATTACGGCGTGGAAAACTTAGGAGATGAGGCTCTAAAAGAGTACTTCTTGAACCGATTTACCGATATTGATTGGAAGGTACTTTCTGCTAATCCAAGCGAAGGAGAGTATCCTCGATTGCCCACTGGCCTTCGTTCCTTTCTCACGACAAATTGGCTCAAGACTCTGTCTGTTATCCGTCGCAGTGACGGAGTTGTCTTTGGTGGGGGGTCATTATTTACAGATGTGGAATCAGTCTTTGCTTGTTTTCTGTGGGGATGTCATGCATTTGCTGCGATGCTATTTCGTAAAAAAATCTATCTTGCCTTCCAGGGAATCGGACCATTTCAAACAGCGATAGGGGAGAGGCTTTCGCGGTGTGTTTTCGCTCATTCTTCGGTAATAATTGTGCGAGATGCTTCGTCGCTAGAACGTACCAAATCTTGGCGAAAGAACACAAAAGTTGTTCAATCCTTCGACCCTATATACGCCGCTATAAATAGCCAAAATACTACCGTGAGAACACAAAATGTACTCATAGTAATACCACGAAAAAATTCTGGGGAAATGTTTAGTAAACGTGTCCAAAATGTCGTTAAAAATTCAAAATTTGAGAGTGCGATTATCGTCTCGATGGAGCCTTTGAATAGACAAGAACAATTGACATGCTCTCACCTGCAAGCATCACTCGAGCTCTCATCTGTCATCGTGGCGGTTCATTCGATTGATGAACTTTCACAAACACTCAGTTTGGGGTCACAGATAATTTCCCATAGATACCATGGTGCATTGACTGCTCTGGCTCTCGGAAAACCTCTGGAGATCGTTTCGCAGGTCGAAGGAGATAAGCTTTCTAGTCTTCGTGCTGTGGACCAATCTCAGATCCCTACGCTCATCTCTGATGGAGAGAATGCATTGTGTGATGCGTTCTGAATTGACAACACGCATCAGCTCCAACACAATTGAGATATGCCAACTCTTTATCTTACTACACAGGAGCTTCAGTCATACGAAGCACTCGGAGACGATGTTAAGGTGGAATGCCTTATAGAAGAAGAAAGCTGTGGCACACTTGAGACGGATGAGGAGCTTGTTGTTCGACTTCGGCTTGTAGCATCAGATTCACATCCTGAAGTTCGAGAGATTATCTTTGTGATCCTCGAAGCACTTCAGCAAGGTAATGAGCTAGACCCAAATTTACTAGATCGCATACCACATGCCTCACTTCCTGTTGTATTCTTTGGGATGGGTGTTCGTGGCATGTCTGCTTTTGTTGAACTGATCCTTACAGATATGCAGGGTGCGGAAGATATAGAAAGCTTGGCTGCTCTTACAAAAGTTCGACACCTTCTTGTGAGTGCAAATGCATCCCCACTTGTAGCATGAGTGAAATACCACAACCTCAGCAGGCACTGAGTCTAGATACTCTTCCTGAAAAAAGCCGTGCAGCGCTAATGAAAGCGGTGATCGACACATTGGATCTCCAAGAAGAGGGTATGGGAGCATTACCCACATTGCGTGCTGGTATCCGTGAGGTTGCAGCCCAACAAAAGCTAGGTGAAGTTGTTACTATATTGGAAAATGATACAGCGTTTGAAAATCGTGAAGACTTCGAATCACTTCGTGATCTTTTAAGGCAAGAAGTAATCTTATTTGATTTCGAAAGACAATATGCTGCGGAGATGACTCCCGAGGAAGAGAGTTCAGTGATGAGATTCCTTAAGCGAAACAAAGTGGCAATCGCAGTTGTTCTTGTGGCTCTTGCTACAGGAGGAATTGTAGCCGGTCTGCATAGTGCAGGCATTATTACACTTACGCGATTACCATTTACTGAACCAGTGCAAGCTTTCTTTGCTAGTGCATCTGACACAGTGCAAGAATGGTGGGGTTCACTGCAGTCTTGGTGGGCAGGAGGAGGAGATGTAGCAGCAACGGATGCAGCTAAGAGTGAGGCTGGACAATTAGCAGAAGAGGCTGTTAGTGATGCACAAAGGGCTTACGATGGCGATATTGTTTCAGAGGCCCCGCTGTCACCTAGTCCGTCAGATAAGTTCTACGATAGCTCAGGAGGCATAAATGCTGATCCTCCAGCCAAACTAGATAATGGAACGGATCCATTTTCTTTGGACGATGGCTCAAAATAGGGCAAGTTACTTTTATTGAGTAAAACAGCATTAAATGCTATAATCAGACTATATATGCTTACGAAGATCTACCTTACTTCGGCAGAACAAAAGCAATTTAGTTCTCTATCTGAAGAACTTAAAGAGGGTTGGAAAGTTACTGATCAGGAAATCACATATAAAGATACTCCTGAGCGTTTCAAGATGCGTTTATCTTTCTTGCATGTGCATGATCCAAAACTCCTTGCATTCAAAGAGCAGCTTCAAGAAGTAGAAGATAAAGCATCAGCAGTTGCACTACTAGAGGCCATGGACCTTTCAGATGTGCATCAGCCAGATCTAGCGCAACTATTCTTTACACTAGGGCCGGATGCAGTGACTTCATTTATTGGTGGTATGCTTACATCTGCAAAAAATGACAAAGATATAGAGGGAGTTGCAGCATTGTCCATGATTCGTAATCAGCTCATCAAATCTCTTGCCTTACACTTCGCATCATGAGTACAGCAGATATCCTTCCAGAGGCAGAGCCAACGATAGACTCAAACGAATGGTCGGGTCCTGCACCGCTTTTGCCTACACCAGAACGCGTATCGCAATTTCTCGAGATGGATATCGAAACGGTACGGACGATGTTTATCAATGTGAATGAACGGGCAGGCCTCGTAGATAGGATCATCGCAGAACAAGATGCACTAGCAAACGTGCATAACAACATCACGCATGAAGAGATTTCTGCATTGGTGAATATAGCAGGGGAGCGCTTAGCTCTAAATCCTACGATGGATCTCGAGGAACTGGAGTTTACATTGCACGAAGCTCGCTCTACTTTTGCAGCAAATAGTCACTTCCTTGAAGCATCAAGCCCTCATGCGCTGGATAGTGGGGAGGCGAAGGCTGCAGTCCTTGAGAAGGTGACAGATTCGAAAGTAAAAGCAGAAACAACAGAAGAGAGGAGTTTGTGGGCCAAAGCTTGGGATGTCATCACATACATGCCTCGCAAACACCCTGTAATCACAGCGCTAATCGCACTTGCTGCAGCGGGGTGGGGGATCTACGCACTGTGGGATTATTTGGGTGAAGCCATCGTTATACCGAATCCTATGGATGGTGCAGCTGATGTAGCTAATGAACTTGTTGCTCCGGTAGGAGGGGAGTTTGGTGCAATCAATGATGGAGGAATCGTTCCTCCCAATTTGGATATTCCAGACCCTGGTGCTCCAACTTACGATCCTGGAGCAGGAACTCCAGATGTATTTGCGAGTCCTCAAACTCCAGATGTACCGACACCAACTGTAAATCCAAAGATATCGGATCTATATCCAGATGGTCCGAATTGATCTGATCACATAAAAATATTACACCAATACAAACATAGCAAATGAAAGACCCAATCAAGGCGAAAATACAGAAGCGAAAGAATCGCAAGAACGTTTATTCGAACAATATGGCCTGATTTCTCAGCTAATGCGATATCGTAGATCACTTGGTCCTGAGCGTGAGTCCGTACAAGATCTCCAAACTTTGGAGTTAAAAAAAGAACGTGAAATACTTCAGGATAAGACAATGTTTACTGATTTTGGAGAGATTGCACGTGCAAATGAATTCTATTGGAGAATTAAGTCAATGCAATTAGAAGCATTGCTAAAAGGTAAAACACAGCCTCTAAGATTACTATCAGCACAAGAGACAAAAAAATACAGAAAAGAACTCATCGTAGGAAATCAAGCCATGACGTATTACCAGTATATGCCTCAAGTTCAAGAACAGGTGATTGATTTTATGGATATGTACGACCAAGAATTTGTACGGGTATTACCCTTTCTTTCTAAGGTTCAGCGTGAACATTTACAAGAGGAACATGCAATAGCGCTTGAGTACATGCTTGTGTTACGAACAGCAGTAGATGACCGAAGAAATTATTCATCTATATTTTTAATTGACCAAGAGCATGCTCGTATCGAAGACCGACTGATTGATGAGAAGGACATGAAACAACAGGAGCGTACGACATTAGAAAAGGAACAACTGTCATTGCATAGCGCACGCGGAACTCTTGCTAAATCTCTCACACCTGAATCCAAAGAAGCTCTTGCTAAAGAGGACAAGATGATAAAGGACTTTCGTGATACTGAAGATGTTCAAAAAAAAATACAAATTCAAAAAGACCTAATACTTTATCGTCGAGAAGTTAGATTTGATCAAGATAAGAAAATCATCGACATATTGAAGGGTAATCCTGAGGGGAAGGATATTCCTGGTGCGCCGAAAAACTTTCTTCCGCAACGATTGTATCTTCAGACTATTCAGCTTCGCTATAATCAGAGTCGAAAGATTCAGGTTGAACTTGCAAAGGACGAACAATACAAAGGTTGGGAACCAGAAGACAAAAACGCAGCACAGAAACTGTTGAGTCAAGAGCGCCGCAGTTACATGGATCAGATGATAGCAGTAACGCAACAGATGGCAGGTTACCACCTTGCAATGTACGAGATGACCTCAATTCAAAATCACTTTGGAAATGACTTTTCCCTTGAGCACACAGGTAACCCTTATGAAGCAGAAACACCAAAAGATATATTAGAAAATGTAGACAAGAGTATCGATGGTGCTCGAGATTTTCATGATGAAAGATTGCAAGCTGCTTTGAATAAAGTTGACTCTGCATTTAGTCCAAATGGCTTTGAAAATCTGAAAGATGCTGGAATCATGGAGATCCTAGAATCAGCTGATGGCATCTCCTCAGTCGTAAGAAATCTCATTCTAGCAACAACACCAGAGGGGGCAACCCGAGACTCCATTGCTGCTTGGATAGATAAAAATCTTCCACTCGCCATTCAAGATTCTCTAGGAGAAGGTCCTACGAAAAAAGAAAAATTACAGAAAATAAGAGATGTATTTATACGTTTTCGAGACACTGGGGCTATTGGCAAATTTAGAAAAACGCTAGCTAGGGTACAAGAAATGCCAGATGCATCCCAATTTGCAGGTCAAGAATATCAGTTGGAGGCTGCTAAGCAATTGAATCCTGATACAGTATCTAAAGAAACTATAGGTAAAAAAGTGATTGTGAATAAAAAGGAAGTTTTTGTAAATGGTGCAACTGTGTACAGAGTGTTACTCGACCAAATGCACAAGGATGGAGAGGCATTCGAAAAAGGATATGGTACGTTCTTGAAGGAGATGGAGGATCTTGTAGATGTCCGCTTAGGACTTATAGCAGAGATTGATTCTATCAAAGAGGGTTGGAGGAAGCTTTCCATCACTATTACTGCAGTCGTAGGTGGTTCGACTGGATTAGTTATTGCTGGCGCTGCACTTGGTGGCTCCGCTCTGACCTATGGTGCAATGAAAGTGCCTAAGGCTGTCTCGTTACTCCGATCTGGTACAGGTAATGTTGTACGACTCGGGAATCAAGCTGTACGTGGAATGATGCGCCCAGATAGATTGCTTACTGGAGGAGCTGCTGTCTACCAAGGATACCGCACCTATAAGGACATAGAACGACTTGGGGAGATAACTAAATCTCTAGAAAAAGAGCGTACGAAAAGAATTACTGAACTGAAAAGAACAGGGTTTGAGTCAGTAGATGGAGATAAGACTTTTACCTATGAGGGAGCTGGGAAGAAGATAACAATAAAAGTTAATGATCTCGATAAGGCTCTACAGGGACAAAGTACTGCTCAAATTATCCGTACAGTTGTTAGTGCTACTGAAACTACTGCATTGGCGTATTTAGCTATTCGTGGTGTAGGCACTGCTGTAAGAACGGTTGCAACACGTGCATTTTTACCGTTAGTTATAGCTGAAGTTGCCATCGAGTCAGTCGTTCATACAGTAGACCAAAGCGCAGATCGTGAGTTCCTTCTCAATGCACCAGCGTGGCTCATTGCACGTATCAATCTTGAGGATGCGATAGGGGAGACACCGTATTCTATGCTTGCCAAGTCTTCTGGTCGCATGATCACAGATAATCTATTCTCGTATGGAGAAAAGACGAAAAACGTGGAAGAGAAGACAGATATTCGCATGAAGATGATCTTTTCTATTTTAAATAACGAACTACGTTCATTCCCAGACATAGCTACTGATCTATATGGAGGAAGTACGCACCCAAGTAATCTCGAGAGATTCTACGAAGGGAAAGAAGCATTCTTCAATGCAACATTTCTTCCTGTATTTACAAGACGTTTGCAAAGCGTTGCAGGAGGAAAGCTGAGTCTAGAAGACATTTCCAAGGGTAAGGTGAATAGTAGCTGGGGCGTGCCACTACCTGGTTGGTTAGACTCACCAAATATTTCACTCGTTGAAGTGCGCACGGCAATGCGTGAGTCTATGGTCTACTGTCAGCAGCTTGTACGCATGAGTGATTACTCTGATGCTGTTGCTGAACAGGCAAAGATCCAAGAAGAACTTAAAAAGAACCCAGATGACCTCAAACTTAAACTTCGTTCGGATATATTGGCAGATATTATTTCTGCACTTGGTCAGAGGAAGGTCTTTGGAAAGCCTGCATCAGAACTTGATCCTAAAGAAGACATTGGCTTGAAATATGCTAACAGAGATGATATTTACAAATTAGCAGTAGAAAATGCAGGAGATCGTGGTCGTCTTGCACACGTCGTTCCTGCAACATATGAAGAGTCAGAAGCTGCTACAGACCCCGACTGGATACATAGACACATACGTCCGATACTTGGTAACAAGCCCTTTGGCATCACGCATAAAGAAGTAGACAGACAAAAATATATGTATGCAGCACAGCAAGTACGGAACTTATTAAAGGATCCAAAGTTGCCGGAAAATACCTCTGATCGTGCAGCACTTGTAGAGATGACGCGATCTGCCGTTGAGCATGTTTCGAGTAAGCGTAGCACTCTTCGCCGTAGTGGAGATGGTATGAACCCTATTCAATTTAATGGAAGGCTTGGTGCGGGTAATGCTGGACTTGGACTTGGTGAACTTGCTGGAAAGAAAGAATTTGATCAAAGTAAAGTAATAGGTGAGCTGTCAGAATCTGTACGCCTTACAAATGGTGACAAGCTGTACCTAAAAACGTATGTGTATGGAGATCTGAAAGATCCCTCAAAGATGTACGTGGTGCAAAAGGCGTCTTTAGATGTAGACTTAGCTGTTCCAGTTGCAAGAGCTATATGGGTCAACACTCGCTCTCTTCGTAACGAAGGCTCAAGACGTATAGTACAAGGTCAACCACTGATCATGTCTGGTGCAGATTTTGCTAAACACCAGCCAAATGGAAAGAAACTTCTCGATGAGATAGCTTCTATAAATACGGCGTTTGATGCTAAGAATGATGCAGATAATCTGAAGCGTTTCGAAGCAATGCGTGCTGCGAATAAGCCAAAAGTTGCTGAAGTACATGAAAAGGCTATCAAGCAGCAAAGTACTTTACATAAGTTGCCATTTGGAGAGCGGTACATGTATGTGTCGTATTCAAAAGAAAACGGCTTTGTGTATCTCGATATGTATCAAGATGATCGTATCAACTATCCAGCATTTAGAGCTCCACCAGATCAGCAACGGATAAAGGAGAAGAAAGACAATCCTCCTGTAGAAATGAAGATGGGAGACAGTAGTCCATATTTCCTTAATGCTGATTATCGAGAAACTTTTGCAAAGAATGGTATAGATCCTAAGCTGTATGAAGATGCTTTGTCATACCCAGTAGTAAATGAGGGGTATACAAAACTTGATGATCGCTATTCGATTCAGAAGATTCTCTCTGTCTATGTAAAAGTACATACAGAATTGTGTGAAGATGCTGAGAATAACATTCTTCCACTCTATAAGAAGATGAATACACCTGAAGACAAGATCCTGTTCTTGCGAACGCTGAATAACTTGATTCAAGAAGAGCGAAACCCTCGAAGGCCAAACTACACAAGAGCATTCGATGTAGCAGCTCGTAGAGTTCTCTTGGAAGTTGCACGTGCGAAGGAAGAACATGCGGTCTATGAGCACGTAAGCGAAGGGAAAGTACATTGGCAGACAGAGATGCACGTAGATGGGAACACCTATGATGTTGGTATCAAAAGCAATTCACGTTCGAAAAGTGGTGGTGTGTTATACCAACCAAACAAAGAGACAGATTCAGTTACTGTCATCTATAAAGAAAAGGGGACAGATAAAGAACACAAGTGGACGGTATGGGGACATAGATTCTTTGCTTCTGAGAAGTTTCCAAAAGAAGTTCGAGATATCGTATTTGCAGCGATAACGACGCCAACAGAAAATGGTATCGCATGGAATAGCATGCAACATGTTTACGAGAGATTTCCTCACGATAGTGGTTACACTAGCAGACTCTATGAATCATGTGAGGAAATGTATGAACAAGCTTTGAACAAGCAGGAAGTACTAAAGGGCTTGTTCGAATCTATTCGTGATAATGGTGCGAAGGTTACGAAGGAAACTTGGGTGGATATACGTAATGATATGCGAAAGAGCGAAATAAGGGGGGATTTTGACAAAACGAACTAAGTAGATTCATTCTATGTGGTTTTCCCCTAGAATCAGCGCAATGGATATACGAAACTTTTGCATCATAGCTCACATTGATCACGGCAAATCCACCCTAGCTGACCGCATGATTGAAAAGACAGGGACACGTGAAAAGCGTGAGATGAAGGATCAACTTCTAGATACCATGGATCTTGAACGTGAACGGGGTATAACAATCAAATTGCAGCCTGTCCGTATGACATTTAACGGGCTACAGCTCAATCTTATCGATACGCCAGGGCACACAGACTTTCGCTATGAGGTAAGTCGTTCTCTTGCTGCATGTGAGGGGGCTATCCTCTTGGTAGATGCATCACAGGGGATTCAAGCGCAAACTCTTGCTGTTCTGTACATGGCTATGGAACATGATCTCACTATTATCCCTGTCCTTAATAAGATAGACCTTCCAGCCGCAGACCCAGAGCGTGTGTCTGAAGAGGTTATGAAGCTTCTTGGTTGCAAAAAGGAGGATATACTTCGGATTTCTGCCAAAGATGGTATTGGCGTTGAAGATGTCTTGCAAGCGGTTATCGATCGCATTCCTGCTCCAACACCAAGTACTCAAGAACCAGATGTTGCTCGAGCTCTCATCTTCGATGCGGTTATGGACCAGTATAGAGGTGCAGTTGCCTACGTTCGCGTTGTAGAGGGAGCCCTAGTAAAAGGCATGAAGATACACCTCCTTGGAACCAAGGCTCAGTATGAGATTCTAGATATTGGTCACTTTTCCCCACAATACGTCTCAAACCAGGGTTTGAATGAAGGGGAGATTGGTTACGTTGTTACAGGTGCAAAAGATGTATTTGATGTACGCACAGGAGATACTATTTCGAGCAAAGAGGGTATAGATCCATTGCCTGGGTACAAGCATGTCCAGCCTATGGTATTTGCTGGGCTGTACCCGTCTGAGGCAGATGGTTACCCAGACTTGCGTGATGCATTGGAAAAGCTCTCTCTTAACGATGCTTCACTTTTGGTCGAGCCTGAACGAAATGCAGCTCTTGGAAATGGTTTTCGTTGCGGTTTCCTTGGATTACTCCATATGGACATCGTCCAAGAGAGACTCGAACGTGAATACGACTGTGACCTCATCATTACTGCCCCAAGTGTACTTTACGAAATCAAACTCCAGTCGAAGAATCCTGCAGAAATCGTTCGATCAAGCATGTTGAAAGTTGATGAGCCAGACGTAGCAAACATCAGCAATCCTGCAGATTTTCCAGATCCGACATACATTTGTGAAATCCGAGAGCCATGGGTGAAGCTTGAGATTGTCTGTCGTGAACAGGATGTAGGCCCAGCTATGACTCTGGTCCAAGAACGTCGAGGGTTACATCAGGCAATTGAGTTTCTCGATGCCGATAGAGCCTTACTGCACTTTGAAGTTCCCCTTCAGGCAATTGTTTTAGATTTCTTTGACAAGCTAAAGTCTTCAACTGCAGGCTATGCATCTATGAGCTATGAACCTCTCGGGTACAGAGCTGGAGATCTTGTAAAGTTGTCTATACTACTTTTGGGTGAACCGGCAGAAGCTCTGAGTACTATAGTTCATAAGTCGGAATCTCATACCGCGGGTGCGGCTATTTGCAAGAAATTGAAAGAGGTCTTACCAAAAGCGCAGTACCAGATATCTATCCAAGCAGCTATCGGAGCAAAGGTGGTAGCACGAGAAACTCTTTCTGCATTTCGGAAAGATGTGACAAGCGGACTGTATGGAGGGGACATCACGAGAAAACGTAAGCATCTTGAAAAGCAAAAGAAAGGTAAGAAGCGTCTAAAAAAGATGGGAAAGGTGACACTAACCCAAGAAGCATTTCTCAGTGTCTTAAAACGCTAAGCGTCATCGTCTTCCTCCGCTTTCGTTGGCACAAGATCTAAAAATGCCTTTTTTGCAGCAGGTAAAAATGGTTCGAAGACTGCTTGGAGAATGTTTGCTGTGAGTGGCTGTATTTTCTCAAATGGTGTTTTCATATCTTTCCCAGCAAGGTAATCCTTCATCACGAATGTAGCGAGTTGCAATACCGTTCCATCGATGTTTCCTTCATCGACCATAAGTTTTAGGAGTATCTTCTCTGGTTCAACGGCGAGGACCATCTGCATGCGGGTGATCCACTCTACGAGTGTTCGGTTTGTTTCGTCGCTAAATTGCCCGTCTTCTGTAAGCTGTATACTTTCTTCTACCTCATCTGTGGAGGTTTTATTCATAGATTCAAGTAAGTATGTTTGCACTTCTTCTTTGCAGCCTTCATGGACGAGAGAGATGATCGCAAGGATGAAGATGCTCGGACAGTCGCGTGCGACGAGACGAGAGATAAGTACGAAGAGGTGAGAGTACTTGTCGTCACCCAAGAATTGGATGATGGTTTTGGCTACTTGATTATCTCGCTTCTTCGACTTTTTTTCCTGCTTACGTACTTGTTTGGCTGCAGCAGCATTTGCCGCAAATCGCGCTTTGGCTTCTTCGCTCAATTCTTCTGGAGCTCCTCCTGTGCTTTCATCTGGGCCGGCGATGTCTAGACCTCCGAGTTCGGACATAGAGATAGTATAGCTGAATTATGTTTTGTGTATCATGAATTATGAGTGAAAAAACCGAGAGCCATAGGCTTACTCTCGGTATGAAATCTTGTAATGACCCTGGAAGGATTTGAACCTTCGTTACCAGACTTTAGTCAGGCGTCCTGAGCCTAGCTAGACGACAGGGCCAAATGGAGATGACGGGATTCGAACCCGCGACCTCTTGCTTGCTAGACAAGTGCTCTCACCACCTGAGCTTTATCCCCATTAAAAGGATCAAGATTTCTCCCTACAGCAAGGCCGTAAGGTTCAAGATCCTACGCTTAGGTTGATTTGTATACAAGTACTCTACGTACTATGCAGCGACAGGCTCGATGTGCACAAATGTTGCTTTTTCTCTTTTGCCATTGAACTTGAGCATGCGCTTCTGGGTGAATTTTACTATTCCTTCTGTATTTGCGTGGATGGTCCAGTCTTTCCCGAGGTGTGTGTTGTCTCCTGGGCGGTACCAGAAACCCTTCTGACGGAGGATGATCTCTCCTGCAGATACTTTTTGCCCACCACAGCGCTTCAGACCTCGTCGCTTCGCTTTACTATCTCTGCCGTTACTAGTGGAGCCACCGGCTTTCTTATGTGCCATATCGTAAGGATTTTATGGATTTCAACGTATTATGCAACTAGAAATCATATTTTTCCCGTAAATTCTCCACTCTTCCTTGCTCTATAGTAGTATTTGCTTCAAAATCCCGTACGACTTTAACGCGGGGTGGAGCAGCCTGGTAGCTCGCGAGGCTCATAACCTCGAGGTCGCGGGTTCGAATCCCGCCCCCGCAACCAATTATAAAGCCTTCTTTAACTCTTCTATCTTCTCTGGATAGAAGAGAAATAGCTTCCAGTGCTCTATGACGGGCATCTGACGGAGTAATTCATTGTACATTGCTTCTTGCTGCTCCTCGGAGGCTGCTTCTGGTTCTGCAAGTGCGGGGTCTATACGTTTGCCACTATCACTGAGGATCAAGGCGGTCTCGCCATGGTGGGCTAGTCCGAGGTTTTCTTTGGCATACTTATCTTTGTATTGTGTAGAGCGATAGTACTCGAGGTCTTGGTATCCGAGGTCTATCTTGTCCTGTAGTACTTTGTTTTGGATGTGAATGTTTTTCAAAGTCTGGTCAAACAGCGCATTTCTGTAAAACGATAGTGTCAGTCCAAAAGCCATAAATCCTACTACTGTGAGGCCGATGACGATCGTGAGCTGTTTTGATACAGGCTCCAGTCGCTGATAACTCATGAGAGTATATTAACACACTCATAGCTATACATTGTATTATAGCTATGTGAAGATCTTCTGTTCTGGCATTGGCGGTATCGGTCTCAGTGCATACGCTGCGCTACAGGCGCAACTCGGCCATAGTGTCTCGGGGAGTGATCGCGAAGATAGTGCATTGATCCATGATCTGAAATCACAAGGTATTCCAGTATCCCTTATGCAAGACGGCAAAGCAGTTCCAGATGACAGTGATCTTTTTGTCTATAGTGAAGCGATCGACAGTGACAACCCAGATCGACTTCGCGCACGCGAACTGGACATTCGAGAGATATCATTTTTCAAAGCACTTGGAGACATCGCTCTTGCATATCAGCTTATAGCAGTATGCGGTACACATGGAAAATCTACGACGACTGCTATGGCAGCGCAAGTTCTTATTGATGCAGGTGTAGACCCTACAATCATTGTAGGTACAAAGCTTCCCATACTCGATGGTCGCAATTGGCGTAAAGGAGAGAGTAAAGTGTTTTTGGTAGAAGCATGTGAGTATCGTAGAAACTTCCTACATCTCTCACCAGACATCGTTCTTATTACCAATGCAGATGGTGATCACTTCGATGCGTTTGAATCTGTCGAAGATTATCGCAGTGCATTTGTAGAATTTATAGGGCCAGTTCCAGATGATGGCGTGATCATCTTCCATGGATCAGATGATTCATCTGTAGAAATTGCATCCACAAGAGCAAATACTCTGGATGCAGATACCTACGATCTTCCAACACTATCTGTTCCCGGAAAGCATATGCAGAAAAACGCTCAGCTTGTCTTAGCGTTGGCAGAGCATCTCCATATTTCGGATGCTACAGAATCTTTACAACGATTCACGGGCACATGGCGTCGTATGGAGGTCAAAGGAGATACTGCAGATGGTGTTACCGTCATCGATGACTATGCGCACCATCCTATTGAGATAGCCGCTACGATCTCCGCTACGAAAGAACGGTACCCTGGTAGACGTATTGTTTGTGTATACCAGCCACATCTTCACGAGCGTACTCGAACATTTTATGATGCATTTTCTCCGAGTTTTCAAGGGGTAGATGTTCTTGTGATGTCCGATATTTATGAAGCGCGATCTGAGGTTAGTAATCCAGTCGATACTGCTCAATTTGCAAAAGATATCGATGCTGGTATAGAAGGAGAGTGTATCTATGGTGGTTCTCTTCAGGCATCTGAGACATTACTCAGATCGTCCATACTCCGACCTTTCGATGTGCTTATTGTTATGGGCGCAGGTGATGTTACTACAGTTGCTGAGCACTTGATTTGTTAAATATATGTTCTACTTTGTAGAAAATTCCAAATACCAAAACCTAATGAATAAATTCGTTTTTGGAATTTGATGCTTGGAATTTGGAATTTACAGTTCTATATACAATTCTACTGCAGATCCGAGCATCTTTGCCATTTCTGCTCTATTTATAGGAGCCTCTGGCCTGAAGCTGCCATCTGGGTATCCTCCAATGAGCCCATCTCTTGCTCCAGTTTCTATAGATGCTGCGAAACTCGTAGATCCATCTACATCTGTAAATAGGTTTCCATGTGCCCATTGTCGTGGTGTATCGAGAGCTTGTAGTAATGTAGCAACGACTTCTGCACGTGTAGCCGAACGATTAGGATCGAGACGATGATCGGTGAATACTAGCCAGTGTAGATTTTCTGCAGAGACAAAGTAGTCTTCGAACCAAGTTCCTCGGGCACGAGTATTGCTTGCTTTACCATAATATCTAGATTCGTCGATGCCTGCTATCTCATTTGCTATCTTTGCAAGCTGTGCGATGTTTATGTTATCGCTTGGTCCAAACTTCCCTGTTGGTGTGCCAGAAGAGTCACGGTACCCAGACATGACGTTGGCTTTCAGTGCTTTCGATACATAGGGTGCAAACCACTCGTGAGTAGGTACATCTGTAAATATTACACTTTCTCCATCTATGATTGATGACACAAATTCAAAGCTACTTTCAAATTCACCTTGTTCCTCTAAGTTCTCTATCCCTTTACAGTCAAATGTTATGGAGAAAGAGATGCGCCCATCTTTCTCTAGCCTATCGGATTGAGGTCTGGGCACAGGACAATCTTCGATCTCTTCAAAGATAACGGAATAGAGTCCCTCTGGCATATCTTCAAGAGTGCTTGGCGTATCCCCTGTTTCTTGGAGGTCATTTGGTCCGCGAATTGAAAACTCAATACCGGGAGGTTGGCTTGTGATGGATATCTTTCCGATACGAGAGAGAGTGTAGTCTGCTCGTAGACGAATATGCATTCCCTCTTCAAGGGTAAAGTTTGCTTGGGGAGACGTAAACGTGTCGAGAAGGTCATGTTCTAGGAAAAGTTGTATCTGTGTATTTGTGCCTGCAGGCGGTGTAATGAGTAGTGTATAGACTCCTACAGGAGTATCTTTCAGGGTGTAAGATTCTTTCTTGAGTGATAGTCTTTTACTTCCTGGCTTGATGAGTGTCCACTCTCCCAAACTTCCTGAAGGATTTTTTTGCTCTATTGTAATGGTCCCAGTAGCGTCGGCTGCACGAAGATGCATGGGAGCTGCAAGAACAAGGAATGTAAAAACGATAATAGCTTTATAGTGTGTACGCATAATCAGTAGGGGGTGAGTACTATACATTCTCGTTGGTTTTGTGGATTGTTGCAAGTCTTGTATATAGCTAACCCGACAAAGCAGCGTGCGATGCACACTGCTTTGTCGGAACTTTCCTTATATGAATTGTTATAAGGCTGTTGTTACTACATCTTGTAGATGCGGTTTCGCAAAGATACAATTGAGAATGCTGCCATTGCAGAGAATAGAGCGAAGAGTAGATCGAAACTCATACCAGTTGCTGGCATAGAAACGACTCCAACCATTCGAGAGCTTGAGAGTAGATCACCATGTACTGTGTGAAGATCGTCTCCTGCGATACGAGCAGTAAGCTCGATTTTCTCTCCTTCTTTAAGTCTTTCGCTGACACGTACAGGTAGTGTTACTGACCAGCTCTGACCAGCAAAGATTTCAGGGATTTGCCATACAGCTGTTGTACCTTTTCGGATTGTGCCACCTTGTGGCAGGTCATCGAGTGAGAGCGCAGTTGGATCGAACTCTTCTGTAAGCTCGATGTTTCGTAGTGTGCTTTTGCTTAGGTTACGCACACCGATGGTTACACGTACCATACTTCCAGCTACAGTTTCTGTCTGGTGGATCGTGTGCCAAAGACGAACGTTATTTATTGGCTCTGTTTCCTCTGATGAGGAATTACTAGATGTAGCACTACTACTTGCTGCAGCTACGATCTCGTCGTCACATACATAGTTTCCAAAGAAGTCGACACTTTCGTTTGGACGCAGAGTACGGTGTTGTGCCTTTGGAAGCTGTGGGCAGTTTGCAATGTTTGACCACGCTACTGTGTAGTAGAGAGGAGGGAAGCCAGCAAATGTTGCAGGTGTAGTACCTGTGTAGCGAACATTGTTTGGACCTCTGAGTTCAAATGTTGCACCTGACGGGTCACTGTTTACGGTAACCACACCTTCGTAATGCATCTCTAAAACAGCACGGAGTGTTCCTGTGCCCGGGAAGATAAACGAGATATTATTTCCTTCGATCTTCTGGAGGAGTGTACCAACTCCGTCATAAAACTTCATGGTAAGGACAGCACCCTCAGGAGGTGTCACTACGAGAACAAACAGTCCTTGCTCTGCATTTACAGATCGAGACTGGTCTTTGTTTCGGTTTACGATTGTTCCGTTTGGAGTCGACAAGCGCCATTCTGCAAACTGTTCGATCGGGTTTACCTGATCGATAGTGATAGTCCCTTGTGCCATAGCAGAAGGGGAGTAGATGCTAAATGCAGCAAGTACCAAAATTGCGTTGCGGAGAACGCGAGTGACGAGTGAAGACTGTTCCATACGGAAGGTGGGTATATCAAAAAGGATAGTATTAAATCAAATTACTATCATAATGTCAACCATTCAGTGCTTTCTTTAGCCCATTTCTCCAATTTGCATGAGAATTCTTCAGATCTAGCTCTAAGACTATGTTATTTCCATCTTTGATCGAAAGGTAGCTCTCTGAGGTCGTATTTCCAATGAAAACACATGATACATTGTGTTTTGATGCTATCTCCTCCAGTGCCTTGCAATGATCTGCCGATATTTCGACTATAAATCCTCCTGTTTCACTGAAGAGTGCTATATCTGTACGTAAATCATTTTTTAGAGTAGAAATATCTATATTTAGGCCAATATCACCTCCTACTTTTCGCTGGGGAAGTGTCATCTCAAATAATGCCATATATAAACCTCCTTCTGAGATGTCGTGTGAGGCAAGACATATACCACTTCCGATAGCCTCAGTCATAGTTCTGATCTCATTTGATACCTGTGAGAAGTCTGGCTTTGGTACATTTGCGCCTAAGAGCGTGTTTCGATTTGCAATGCATAATTCTTCTAGTATGTGATAATAGAGAGATCCTCCGCATTCATCTTTTCTCTCACCTATATGGTATATCTGCGATTTTGATTTCTTTACTTGCATCGTCACTGCACTTCGTGCGTCTTGTATGATTCCTATACAACTTACGACAGCAGTAGGATCTATGGCAGATCCATCTGGGAATGAGTTATAGAGACTGACGTTGCCAGAAATGACAGGAACTGGCTCATCATCGACAGAGACTTGCGCACTTGTTTCTGCGATACCGCGTACTCCTTCGGAAAACGCCCAGAGATGTGTTGGAATTTCAGGGTTTCCATAGTTGAGACAGTCTGTGATAGCACGAGGAGATGCGCCGACAGCTGCGACATTGCGCATGGCTTCTACTGTTGCATTGACGCCCTGCCAGTAGGGTGAGATGCGTCCGTAGCGTCCGTTACCATCCGATGCGACTGCGACACCTCTCCACTTTTCTTCTTCTGTTATGTCCCACCCAGGGTGTTCACCTTTGTGGACATAGCTTTGTAGGTCTTGCAGTGGTGCGATGACTCCTGCATCTGCTTCTCCGGGTTCGAGTACAGTATTGCCGATCACATTTTTGTCGAAGTGACGAAAAACAGGCTCTTTGCTTGCGCCGTTTGGATGAACGAGCATAGCCATGCAGATTTTTTCTAAAGAATGCTGCTTCCCATCGACTCTCACACTCTTCGATGTGCTGTCATAGGAAATATCTGGTTCACTTCCTTTGTAGGTGAGTTCTTCTGTCGGTCTTTCATAGAGAAGTCCTGAGGTTATGGCTGTCGCTTTTGCTTCACATATCGTTAGTCCGTCATATGTGACAGTATAATTATCGTTTTTTGTTACTTTTCCGATGACACTTGCTCGTGCGTTTTCTGCGACACTTGGCAAGTCCCAGTCTATGTTGTAGTGGTCTAGGATGTGCTGTGTCAGGTCTGGGTGGCATGTCCAACACAGTCGTTCTTGGGTTTCTGCACAGGCGATAACCTCTGGTGGTAATCCGTCGAGAGCAGTATGAACCTTGTTGAGGTTGATGTTTGCTCCAAATCCTTGGTCTGCGACTTGCTCTACAGATGCACATACAACTCCACCAGCCCCGAGGTCTTTGCAACTTACTTTATCGAGCTTATTATTGGCGACAAGCCAGTCAAATAATGCATAGGATGATGCAAGAATATGCCGTTCGAGGAATGGATTTGGCTCTTGTACTGCACCAGAGTTTTGCTCTTTCTTGTCTTCTTCCATGTTTGCACTGGCAAATGATGCTCCGCCAAATCCACTTCTATCTGTTGGCTTTCCGACGAGGATGATGTCGTATCCTACTTCTCCTGCTTCTTCTGGCACATAACTATGGATGATCTCATCTTCACGGACGATGCCAAGTGCGATGGCGTTGACCAGGCAGTTACCGTTGTATGCACTATCAAACACGGTATCTCCACCAAGGTTTGGTACGCCAAGAGGGTTTCCGTAGCCGCCTATCCCTCTGACCACCTCTTTTGCAATAGTGCGTGTCTCTTCAGTTTTCAAGTCTCCAAGACGGAGGTTGTCCATACAGCCTATTACTCGAGCACCCATACAAACGACATCGCGCACAGTACCACCGATTCCTGTGGCAGCTCCTTCAAATGGAACGATCTGTGAAGGGTGGTTGTGTGACTCATGTGTGACAACAAAACCCCAGCGTTTTCCTTCTGGTTGGTCGGTAATAGCTACAACACCACTATCTTCCACAGGACCAAGGATGATGTGCTTTCCAGATGTAGTAAATTGTTTCAAAAATCTGCGACTAGACTTATAGCTGCAGTGTTCGCTTCCTTGTATACCCCAGATTACGGCTTCTACAAGCGAAGGGTCTCTAGCAAGAAGCTCAGAGATCTTTCGTGCTTCGTCTACGGTCAATCCGATCTGGTATTGCTTGAGGAGTGAGAGAACTTCCTCGTCGTTCGATGTTGAGAAGGGGAGGTGGATCATCTTGTGCTGTAATTATGCAGCAAAGTTTTCGTTGCGCATATAAAAAAGCCGTGGAAGGATCGCGTCTCTACTTGTCGGTTCATACAAGTATTGATTTGATCCTTCCACAGAAGGGATGGTCGGAGTATTCACTGCATCCATGGTGTCTCTCATCACCAGAGATGAGGAACGCTCCGACCTGTGTACATTGTGAAGGTTGGTGTGCCCGTGCACTCATACATGTTGTATGAGTAGGGCAATGTGGCATGTCGGCCACTGCCAAACTTCACAGTTGGCTGATCCAAAGGGCAACTCAGCCCCTTTGGATCAGCCAGAAATAAGAACAAGAAGGAGGGCACACGCACAAGTTTCCTCATGGTGACGACATGTCGAGTATCATGCCTATCCCCCCTTCTTGGGATCGTCCACTGCGCATTCAATGCGGCGAGCAATGAATGCCGTGGACAACCCATATATCAATGAATAAATGAACTAAATGGCATCCTATAGCCCACAGCATGGTACTGTCGAGTGTTTTTAAGAAAAAACCGGCTTTCGTCGCGATGGACGAAAGCCAGTAGTGGATCCAATAAGTTCCGAGTTGTGTTAATTTTGAGAGAGAGTGCTTAGCTGGTCGTAGCGTGATCGTACTGCTTCAAGTAGCTCTGTTCGTTGTTCTGCACGGCTGGCGAGACCTTCTGCACTGTAGAAGTCTTCGCCACAGAGTGTCATCTCGCACATGCCGAACCCTGGGGTTCGAAACACTGCGCTGGCCATAATCAAAATGTCGATGTGGCCATTGCTCTTTGGTTGTGGGGAACTCATAAGCGTCGTGCTCCTACTGTGAAGTGAAAAATGAATTGCTCGTCTCACTGGACGTTCTGCGACAGCTGTAACCATCTGTAACCTCTCTTTCTGAAAGTTTCTTTGACCACCCGGAACTCTTACCCTTTACATTGGGGCTGCATGTTCTGGTTTCCCATGCGCCCTCATACGACAGAAGGAGCAAGACACGAGTGGTCGGTCGATGATGTAAATGAACAAAAGCCCCGCTTCTTGTGAAAGGGGACTGCTGCTATATGAGAAATTTATTTATATTTCATACAGCGTCCCTCTTCTCTTAATAGAGAGAGTGATATGCACTGTGATGAGACGAGAATTGCTCATAAGAGATAAAAAAATAACCCTTCACTCTGGTAGGAGGAGGGCAGCAATAGAAGAAAAATTATATTATGCAGTTGCCCCCTGTCCTAGCTTAGAGACGGTAATCGGGTGGCTGTGCTTGATGGATAGATTACTCACACCCCTATTATAGGCTTTTTCGCTTATGCGTCAAATGTTAATACGTTACTGGTTACTGGTTACTGGTTACTGGTTACTGGTTTACATGTGGTATTCTTTATTAAATGAATCGCTTAACATCTATCTTCGGCCAGCATCGTATATTAGGAGGTGCATTGGTTTTGGCTACATTGCAGCTTGGAGCGTCGATAATGGGATTGATACGAGATCGTGTACTTGCGAAGACATTCCCTGGGCTCGATACAGTCGATGTTTACATCTCTGCATTTCGCCCAAGTGACCTCCTGTTTCAGATGTGCATCATGGCGGCGTTCTCTGTGGCACTGGTTCCACTCCTTGCACACTACAAGTCGAAAGATGAGATGCAGCATATGTCCGACCTACTCAGTAGCACGGTAGCAGTTGCTGCACTTGTATTTGGAGCCATCACTCTTGTCATCGCTGCAGCATTTGAAAACATCGCTCCACTTCTTACGCAGTTTCGTGGAGAGTCCTTGGAGCTGTACATTCATTTTGGACGTATTGCCCTGCTGACAAACTTCTTGTTCGTCTTTGGCAATGCATTTGGACAGTACCTCATCACCATTCAGCGCTATTGGCTCTATGGAATCACACCCATCCTCTATACCCTTGGGACTATCCTTGGAACGATCTACCTAACACCTGTGTATGGTGACTTTGGTCCTATCTATGGAACACTTATAGGATCCATCGTTTATGTAGTGGTTCGTTTTATCGCAATATACAGAGCAGGGTACAGACCACATCTGACGATCTGGCATCCTGACCTCTCCGAAGTAGGCCGCCTCATGCTTCCACGCATGGTGGCACTTGGTACACTACAACTTGAGCTTCTCCTTTTCGATAGTGTGGCATCTGGACTTGAGGCAGGTTCGGTAACCATCAACGCATATGCGAGAAACTTCCAGTCCGTTGCAGTTGGTGTAGCAGGCATAGCTCTTGCTCAGTCTGCATTTTCTCTCCTTAGTCAGTCTGCAGCGGCAGGGTCTTCAGATAGGTTTTGGATCTACCTTCGAAAGGGAATCTTCTTCATGCTCTTGCTTACTATTCCTGGGGCCATCGCGCTCGTACTTCTTACTCCAGTCGCGGCGATGCTCGTACACTTAGAGCATGTACTACCGGTATTTTCTGGCTGTATTCTTCTCTATGCCATCTCTATACCGTTCGAGAGTATCAACCATCTATTGCTCCGTTCTTTCTATGCACTCAAGAATACGCTTACTCCAGCTATCTTCAGTGTACTCAATGGTACAGCTGCAATAGCATTTGCATGGTTCCTTGCTCCTCGATTTGGTGTCTACAGCATTGCCATCGGATTTACGATAGGGCAGATCATCCAGTTGATCGGGCTGAGTTTCTTGCTTCCGAGGTATGTGAAGCGAATATAGTTCTGATTTCCGAGTTATGGGTTGTGAGTTATAAGTTGTTAGTTAAATACTTGATCTCAATACACAACAGATAAGTGGTCAGTGCCATTCATGATCTATTTCAAAAGAAGTGTAGCCGAAGTCATCGACTGGCTGTACAAATATTCTTTCTACTTTTGCAGATGGTGGTCCTGTGTGACACCATTTTTCAAATCGATCGACGGCCTCTTGTGGACCTTCAATGTGCATCTCGACATTCCCCTCATCTGTATTTCTAACCCATCCTTTTAGTCCCATAGCTACAGCGATATCACGTGATGTTGCACGGAAGAATACTTCTTGTACGCGGCCAGATACGGTGATCTGCTTTGCGGTCATATATGGATTATATTATCCCATATAGTATTATGTACATTGTATTATTGTCTGAATGTGTTTATGTCTATATTAGTACCAAAATTAAAAAACAAGAAGCGTTGACTAAAGAAGCAGAAGAAATATATGAAACTACTTCCTTTTTGCTTGAGTGAACTCAAGTTCGACAGGTGTTTCACGGTCGAAGATGAGTACCATAACGTTGATCTTTCCTTTGTTTACATCGACGCTGTCCACTGAACCTTCGTAGTTTTTGAACGGACCATCGACGATGACGACAAGGTCACCTACTTGGAAGTCACTCTTGAACTTCGCCTCTTGTTCGCCGACACGACGTTCGATGACACCATACTCATCTGGTGTAACAGGAACAGGGATGTTTCCAGATCCAACGAATCCTGTAACGTTTGGTGTGTTTCGTACAAGGTACCAGCTTTGGTCTGTAACGATCATGTTTACGAGAACGTAACCTGGAAAAAGTTTTTTTTCTTCTTCTACAGGTTCTCCTTTGCGGAAGGTTAGCTGCTTCTCTTTTGGTACTTGCACATCGAAGATGTAGTCCTGCATTCCCATAGACTCAATTCGCTGTCCAAGTGCTTGTTTTACAGCATCTTCGTATCCTGCGTATGTGTGAACGACGTACCAGTTTTTTCCTGCATTGGGATCTTGCTTTACCATATGTTTAGACGAGAGAAAGTAAGAAACGGACACCTTGAGCTAGAAGGTAATCTAGAAAACCAAAGAGACCAGAAGATACTGCTACGAATATCAATACGATAGTAGAGAGTCGAATAGACTGCTGCCTCGTAGGCCAGCGCACATGGTGCAGCTCGGCAATTGCATCGTTGATGTAGTTAGTGATAGCGCTCATATTTCTTCCTGAAAAAGCCCCGACAGGACTAAGTACGTATTCATTTTACTCCAGATGGGGTCATATGCAAGGAAAAGGTACTAATAGCATCTAGGAGTGCAAAAGGGTAATTGTACTAAATTAATATAGTAGTGTATAATATATATATATGAATGAAAACCTTTCTGAGCAACAGAATCCCCATAGCAGCCAGACATGGAGGTATATTCCTGAAAATCTTGAAGATACGACAATAGATGTCGTCATGTATCCTACAGATCTAGGGAAGCCAACTGTAGGAACTGCTAAAGGGCCTGAATATATAATGGATAACGGACTAGAGCACTACCTCAGCACTACAATAAAAATGAATGTACGAAAGTTGTTTGGAAATAAGGGTGTAGATGCAACATATAGAGAACCAGATGATGTTATGCTACTTCCTAATACAACAAAAAATCAGGAAGGTATCATCATTGCGGGGAAGAATGCAGCAGATAGAGTTGAGCAATCACTGCATGATGGAAATAAAGTTCTTACGTTACGTGGTGATCATTCAGGATTGCATGATGTAGCAGGAGCTCTGCGACATACAAAGGGTGAGATGGGAATGGTGTATATCGATACTCATTTTGATTTGCAAAATCCTGAAACATCTACTTCACACAATGCTCATGGTATGCCACTTCGAACGCTACTTGGCGATGGAGGTTCACTTAATGCAATTATGGAAAATACACCTGCACTTAAAGGTGAAAACTTAGTAATCATTGGTATCTCTGAACCTGACCCTGAAGAATTTGAATTTTTAGAGAAACATCCTGAAATTGCTGTTTTTACTACGTTGGATATAAAGACAAGGGGTTGGCCTGAAGTTTTCAAGGCTATAGATGAAGTGCAGTCTCGTGTTCCTGTTTGGTTTGATATGGATGTTGACTCTTTGCAAGGTGGTGCTACACCAATGGAGGGCGGAGAAATGTCTCATCAAGATTTAAAAGATATAGCTTCATTTGTAGGCAGTAATGCCAAAAAGGCAGACAGGCATGGTGTTGTTGGTATTGGCATAGCAGAGTTCTTGCCACCAGATCCAAACGCAAAGAGAAAGGATCGCAAAGCACAGGAAGAGAGAGCAGATGTCACTATAAATACTATCAAAAGTGTTACATCGAGATTACTGGGTGCAAGTAAGCCAGAGTTGCATGAATATGATCCAGTTGCATCAGTTAGAGCGCAAACATATACTACAAGATCACGATTCAAAAAAGCGGGGATATTGGCTACAGCAGCTTCTGCTGCTGCTATTGTGGTAGGGTCAGTTGGCTCATATTTTCAGTCGCCAGTAAGCACGTCTATCGACAATACAAACGTTGCTACAGCAACATCTCCAGATGATATGCAAAAATTGATATATAGTAGGCTTCAGCACAAGTTTAGAGAGAATTTACAAAACTATAATAATCCTGATCGTGCTAATGCGTCAGATATACATTTTTTAGAAATGGTATCGGAAGTTCAATATGCATATGATTTGTCACCAGATGATGAAACGAGAGGTGCTGTTGGTCGTTATGTTTTAAGTATCATTAGCCAAGAACTCGATTCAACAAAATGTACAGAGACGTTCAATGCAGTGATTTCTAAAGTTAGCTAAGTAGTCTAGAACCCATAATTCGGCAGCTCCAGCGCATGGATCTTGGTAATAGGTAGTGCTATGAACCATACACGACCCTTTACGTTCTTTTCGAGGACATAGGGGCTGTGGCCACCTCCATTTTCTGTGAAGCTGCGAGAGTCTAGACTTCCTTGTCTATTGTCTCCAAGAAGGAAATAGCTTCCTTTGGGTACTGCAAAGCCCTTTTCTTTGGTATTTCCACTTGTTGGAGGGTGTTGGTAGGTTTTTCCTGCGTTGCGGTCGCTGAGGTATGGTTCATCGAGTTCTATTTCTTTATGTGTTCCCGCAGGAGTGAGGTACACCAGACCATTTCGAATGGAGATCTTGTCCTCTGGAAGACCGATGATGCGTTTTACGTAGTGCTTTTTTGGCTCATTTGGTGGCCGAAAGATAACGATGTCTCCGCGATCTGGCTTGCCGATGAAGTAGCCAAGCTTATTAATAATGATGTATTCCTGATGCTCCAGAGTTTCAAGCATGGAATTCCCTTCTACCTGAAATGGTGAGATGAGAAATGTGCGGATTGCAACGACGATACCCACAATGATGACGATGTTAAGAACAACATCAAACAGGTGAAACCATATACTGGAACGAGCTTTAGTCATTATATGGAGTATAGACATAAAATGCTCTCTAGTCATCTCCTTCTATGTTGCTACAATGCTTATATGCATAAGCTCAATTCGTTCTTCTTTCGCCGGCACCTAGATAACGAAGAAACACTTCTTATGGTCGTGCATAAGCACTGGCTTATAGGGATCAAATTTCTCTTCTGGCCAACTACTTCTTTCTTTGCTGCGTGGTGGGCTCTGTATAATCTTCCGATTTATGCCATCTTTTATGTAGCTGCTATATGGGCAACTGTGTCTTTGATCTGGTGGTTTCGAAATTTTTTTGATTACTACCTTGATGCTTGGATCATCTCAGACCAAGGCATCATGGATGTGGAGTGGCATGGCTGGTTTCATCGTGAGTCTACTCGTGTACTTTTTAGTGACATTCAAGGTGTGAGTTATGAGATTAATGGGATTGCAGCAACTATGCTTGGTTTTGGATGTATTTCTGTAGAAAAGGTTTCTACAGGAAATGTCATCGAGTTAGATTATGTTCCAGAGCCACGTAAAGTGGAAAAGGTAATCTTGAAAAATATGGAAGGGTACATGCATAATAAAAATCTCAAGGACTCACGCCATGTACAAGAGATCCTTTCACAGATGGTCGCAAACGAGATACAATTACAAGAATTATCAGAAGAGGATGATAACGAAGATGATTCCGAAGATGATATCTGATGCAAATATTCATCATTCTTATTTTTCTGGCTCTTATCCTCCTTGCATTTGTTGCGTTGAAGCTACGCAAGAGGGTGCTTTCACATGAAGACAAAAAGAAGATAGTGAAAATGTGGAAAAGTCTAAATTCTATCAATGATCCTGCACTACGCATACTTGAAGCGGATAGCATATTCGATAAGGCACTCGGAATGCTCGGGTATACAGGTTCCGTTGCAGACAAACTCAAAGCTGTAGGGCCCCGTATAGGCAATGTAAATGCTGTCTGGTCTGTACACAAAATGCGTAACCGTATCGCGCATGAGCCAGGTACGTCTATCTCTGAGGCAGAAGCAAAGCGTGCAGTCTCTGTATTTAAAAATGCAATAGATCATCTATCATAGAATTATGAAGCCATCACTTGTCATCATCGGCTTAGGTAATAGTGGTAAGTCCTATGAAAAGACACGTCATAATGCGGGGTTCTGGGGACTTGATACATTGTCCGAGGCATATGGTGTTGGAGAATGGGAAGACAAGCAGAAGTTCATCGCACATATCCAAGAAGCAAGAATCGTGACTATTCCTGTTCTTCTTGTAAAACCACAGACTTACATGAACTTGTCTGGTAACTGTGTACGCAAGATTGTGGACTTTTTCAAGCTCGACCCATCAAATCAAGTTCTTGTGATAAGTGATGATATAGATCTCCCTCTAGGAGATGTACGCTTAAGAGAAAAAGGAGGTCCTGGTACCCATAATGGTCTCAAATCTATCTGTGAACAGATCGGAGAAGTGTATCCACGTATTCGAATAGGACTTGGAGATAGTCCTGCAGGATCTGATCTTGCAAGTTGGGTGCTTAGTGTTCCATCTGCAGAAGACATGAAAGTTTTGAATGATACACTTGCTGGGTTACCGGAAATGGTGAAGGAGTTTGTGTTGGGCAAGTCGGAGTAGCACACTTATTCTTTTCTGAAATACCAGAAACTACTAAAAACATTCCTTCTTTTCTGAAACATCAGTACTTCGTCGAGCTCAGCAGAAACAAAAGAATGTTCGTCATCTGCAAATCACTCTCATCTTTCTTTTGTCTGCCGAACAAAGAAAGAAGCAAAGAAAAATCCACCGCCGCCAAGACCATCCCGCACCGCCCTGTGTTTCGTCACTGAGTCCTATTCGGACCCAGTTCCTCAACTGCCTATCGGCAAACAGGGCTACCCCTCGCACCCCCCGTGGCGGACGGACTCCTCCAGGTTTAAAAAGAGCCCCATTCGGGGCTCTTAAGATTCAATATGAAAAGCAGTTACTCTTTCGTACTACAGCCAGATGTGCATTTTATAACAAGCATGAAGACGATCAGCCAGATGAATCCGTTTATCGCTGCAGGCATAAGAGACGGAAGCTGAACTCCGCCAACGACAGCTTTGAGAAGCATTCCCGCTGGAATAGATCCAAGAGCGACCCCACCAGCCCAGGCAGCGATCTCTGTGTACATACCGACCGCAAGTAAAGCGCCTCCGACGATCATCAGAGCAGGGAGGATGAGAGCCCAGAGAGCACCAATTGGCTCAAGAGGTCCAAGTCCTTCCATTGCCATCGCCTTGAATCCAGCCATGGTCATGTAGTGGGCAAGACCGACAAATAGAAGAGAGAGACCGAAGCTTACTCGAAGACAGAGAGCGGCGATCCCTTTTGGGGAGCTGGTACAGCATGACATAGGGAGAAAGGGGGAATGAGTGAAATACATCAAGTATTTTGCTCTATATACCAAAAATGAACAAGTGACCTGTATCACATTGCATAGACTTGTCCAGTCTCTCTATTCTTTCTCTTTTACCTCTTTCTTGTCTACTACCTCTTTCTTGTCTACCGTAGCTTTAGCGGAGGAGGATGTTCCTCCTACCTTGATCCCAGTGATCTCGATATAGGTGTATCCCTGACGGTGTCCCTGTGTCCTGCGGTAACGCTTGCGACGTTTGATCTTGGTAACACGTATCTTATCGCCCTTTCCGTGGGCAAGTATCTTCGCATCTACAGTGGCTCCAGCAATGTATGGGTCTCCTATTGTGATGTCACTATCGCTTTTTGCGACAAGTAGGACAGTGTCGAATGTCATAGATTCCCCCTCCTCTGCCTTGAGAGTAGGCACTTCGAGCTTGTCACCCTCGGTGACCTTTTCCTGACAGCCTGCGATAGAAACTACAGCGAACATAAGCTGACGCAGTCTAGGGAATGAATTTCACCTCAGCAAGTGATTTTGAGGGTCTTTTTGGAGATTTCTAGTATATGTCCTCATTTTCTCCACCTCTCTTGCCTGCAACATGATACTTCAAATGCACCTGCCCCAAGGCTGATTCTGTGCCAGCTTGTCTTGATATTCGGTCTTTCATTCTCTCTATGATATCGCTGTGCATTTGAGAGATTCTTGATTCTGATAGATCAAGTTCATCTCCGATAGCTGCCATTTTCATTTCCTTTTGGTAGTACATAGTTATTATTTGCGCTTCAGTTTCGTTAAGTCCAACGAGTAGCAGTTCCATCAATTCCTTTCTTTCGGATAGTGACATTCTCTTCTCACTTCCATCAGATACTGTTGCATAGCGTTCTTGATCGTTACCCTTTCCCTCATTCATGATTGCATCGAGTGACTCTACTCTTGTTCTTCCTGTAAGGCGCATCATATTGATCACTTCATTATTGGAAACTTCCATAATTTTAGCGAGATCTGCAATGGAAGGCTCCATTCCGGTTTGCCTCTCTTTGAATTTTGTATGTGCTTTCTTCAGCCTACTTTCTGCAGCACGAACCATTCGGGGTATCCAGTCTCGCTCACGGAGTCCATCTTTCATAGAGCCGATGATGCGTCGTGGGCAGTATGTTGTAAATTTAGTACCAACAGAAGGGTCATACAAACGTACAGCATCCATTAATCCCTTACTTCCAAATTCTTCTAGGTCATCAAGTGTTACCATATCAGGGAGTTTCTTAAGATAACTTCTCGCATGCATCGTTACGAGTGGAAGATACTGAACGACGATTTGATTATACGAGCGAGTATCGGTTTTGTCTTCAGTATAAGCTGTCCATAGGTCGACAAGCTCATCGGTACTTATGACTACACCAGCCGCCATCACTTGTGTTCCGAGGTCGCGAAGGTTAAATGTTTTGAGCCATGTCTGTAGTTTTTTCTTTGGCACTCCTGCCTTTTCACTAAGCGCATCTATCTGCCTAGGGTGAAGAACTCCGTCCTTTCTCTTTTCAGCTTCTTTAGATACTACTCTTGTAGTCTTTGCCCATTCTTTTTTTGTTGCAGGCTGATAGCCGAGACGCTCGAAGACTTCATCTTGCGTGTGAGATGTGTGCTTAGCAATATATGCACTACGTTGCACAAGGTGTACCTTTCCTTCTGTGCTAATGCGAAGCTTGTGCACGGGAAGTGACGTCTTCCTTCCTAATGTTATAGGAAATATAGGATGCATATGTTGTTCACCACTCCATGTTGTGAAGTCACTATAGGTAATTCCAAGATCTAAACATGCTTGCTGTATCTTGCATTGGAATGCTGCACACAGTAGATGAACGGATTCACAGACAGTACGTCTTTCTTCGTCATCATGAACTTCGCGAAAGCGAGGGAGGTGAACAGTGCGAAAGTCTGTAATATCTGCATGTCCATTTCCTGTTGCCTCAGCTCTTAGAGCTATGCGCTGTGAGGATATCGTCGTATAGTCTCGTTCACTAATGCTGGAGTTTTTACACGCAATGTCGAGTGGTGTTCCAGATATAACTGCATCATCTACATGGTGAAAGACCGCTAACTTTTGCGCGGGTGTAAGATGAGATAAGGGCATCGTCCTATTTGCCCGAGTGCGTGTTTCAGTTCTTCTTTTTAGCTTTGGCTCAGCTGATACCGTGTCTATAAAGTCAAAGTACGCTATGCGGTTGATACCTAAATGATCCACAACATCATGTACACGCATATTGTGATCTGCTGCAAGCTTCTCTACTTCTGACTTTAGACGAATTTTTTCATCTATCTTAAGAGACCGAATAATGCGATTCACTAGTAGTCCATCTGCAAATTCTTCTACTGTTGGCAGTGTGCCGAGAGTGTCATTGTTTAATACCATCTATGGCATTATTGATGTTACGAGCCCTCTTGTCAAAGGTCATGATTTGCCCTGCCATTAGGTCAATAATCAGGTAATAAAAACAAAAAAAAATCCCAGTCCGCCTAAGGCGGACTGGGATACTGCTCTGCTGATACAGACTCAAGATTCAGACCAATTTGTTGCCGATCTTGCCGTCTAGCTCGATGACGTACACTGCATCGTAGTGCACATACACCTGCCGAACAGGAAGCTCAGCCGTTTTTTGGATCTGAGCGGGGATGAGGTTCACACCGCGGACTTTGCACATGTCCAGTTTCGCAGAGCGAAACCAGCCAGCTACTACCTTCAACGAGTCACCATTGGCATCTGCGATGATCGTATCGACTTCGGGGTCAGGTCTCTCTCTGTACTCGACCCAGTATCTTTCTTCATCGTAATCGCGTGATCGATCACATGGCTCAAGTACATTGATCTTCCATCGACCTTTTTCGCATCGTAGCTTCACGAACTCGGGTAGGGGTTTCTTCGACATTTCTTCTCTCCTAGAACATGGGGAATCTTGAAGCCTGCATACAGTCAGCAGGGCGGACTATAGACATACATCTACAGTCCTCCACACTGCTCTTGAAGATTTGAAAGAACAAAAAAAACACCCTCTGCGGAGTTGCAGGAGAGTGGCTGTATTCTTGGTTATTTACTTTCTATACACACAAAATCTCCTGCTTGGCTAGTAGTCCGCGGAGGAGGAGACCTGAGATGAATGTGTGATTAATCATATCTGTTCATATTGTAGTTTTTTGGAGGGTTTTGTCAATGTTGGGTGTGATTGAGGCATGTTGATATTAATGATCAATTCTTTGACCAATTCCATTCACGCTCTACATCTGCAAAATAATAGCACCGGTATCTGTTTTTA
>JAQBVR010000031.1 GCA_027623015.1 bacterium
AGTCAGCAAACTCTTTTGGATTTCCTGTATTGTAGCAGTTGGATCTTTAGGTAGGACATTTTCCAAACTTTTCACTTTGCTAGGTACTACCACTTCTGGTTTTTTAATTTTTTCAGGAGAAGGATCTTCATCAGCTTTTTCTATTGGTGCATCTTCACCAGGTAGACCCTCGGGGGCTTGGAATCTCTTATCACCAGCAAAATGGATCAAACGACGTTCGCAGTCGCTTTCATAAGCGCCAAAGTTTTGTGTTTGATAGAACTTTTCCATAGTGTGTATTTATCTATTTATTGTACCATTTTATAGCATATTTTGCAATATATCATGCTTATGTGGCTATATGGGCCAATCAAGCAAAAATCACGGCACCGTTTGGTACCGTGATATTGGCGTTTTAAATCTATGCTGCGTGCTGATCGTGCCCTTTTCGCTCAATGGTCTGACCATCGTCATCCAGAGTGAAACGGTCACGGTAGACCTGTCCAGTTGGGATAAGTCGTCCGATGATAACGTTACTCTTAAGATCTTGTAGGTTATCGACCTTGCGTGTTGTCGCAGCTTCGACAAGTACACGGATCGTTTCTTGGAACGATGCACCTGCAAGCCAAGAGTCTGTTGCGAGAGCAACACGTGTGATACCGAGTAGGAGTGGTTCGAATGTTGCGATTTTGCCTTTGTTTTTTACTGCTACTTCATTTCCGTAGTTTACTTCTCCGATGTCTGCTGTCTCCCCTGGTACGAGCTCGGTAGCACCAGAGTCGATGATGCGAACTTTGGAAAACATCTTTCGGACGATGATCTCAAGGTGTTTGTCGTTAATCGTCTGTCCTTGTGATGCATAGATATGCTGAACCTCGTGCACGATATACTTCTCAACAGCGTAGATACCTTTCTTCAGGAGAAGATCTTGCAAATTGAAGTGTCCTGCGTTTATCGCCTGACCTACTTCTACTGTTTGACCGCTGCGGACGAGGAGTGATTCACGTGGTCCAAACTCGTATGAACGCTCTTGGAGTTCGTCGTGACCAACACAGATGATGCCATCTTCTGTGGTTAGAACTTTTCCAGCAACTTTCGCTTTGATGGTTGACTTGTCTGTAGTGGACTTGGCGAGAACTGTTCGCTCCTTTACTGGGTCCCCCTTCTTTACAGCTGGCTGGAATCCACTTGGAAGTCTGTACTCGTCATTTCCTTTCTTCTCTGCAAACACGTTTACGATAGTACGACCAGATGGGTGTGTGATCTTTATGGTACCTGATATGTCAGACAACACTGCAGGTGTACGTGGAGCACGAGCTTCGAAGAGTTCTTCTACACGTGAGAGACCTTGTGTGATATCCGCACCCTCCGCTACTCCTCCCATGTGGAACGTACGCATCGTTAGCTGAGTTCCTGGTTCACCAATAGATTGCGCTGCGATGATACCAACTGGTGTGCCGATCTCTACGTCGTTGTTATCTCCTAGGTCTCGACCGTAACACATTCGACAGATTCCACGACGTGTCTTACAAACCATAACTGAGCGTACACCAACTTCTGGGACATTGTGCTCGTTGATGAGGGCTATCATCTCTCCATCGATCTCGTCATTACGCTTTCCGATCTTGATAGACTTAAATACGACATCTGAAGCCAATGTTCGACCGTAGATACGGTTCTCAAATGCTTCACCGATCTCTTCTGATTCTTTGCGTGATACGATGTGGACTTCGTCTCCTCCACAGTCCTCTTCACGAATAACGACATCTTGTACTGCATCAACCAAACGTCGAGTAAGATAACCAGCTTCAGCAGTCTTTAGCGCAGTGTCCGACTTTCCTTTACGTCCTCCATGCGTTGCGATGAAGTACTCCAGAACAGTAAATCCACTCTTCAAGTTCGACTGAATCGGTAGCTCGATAGTGCGTCCAGATGGATTTGCAACCAATCCTTTCATACCAGCAAGCTGGGTCACCTGACCCCAGTTACCACGAGCACCAGAGTCGATAACATACGTGATGTCATTTTCTTCTTGGCTCATGAAGCTATCGATCATCTTTACGCTCAGCTCGTTCTTTGTTCTAGCCCATACACGGATGGCGTTTACATATCGTTCGTCTGCAGTCATAAGACCCTTCCAGTATGCATTGTTGATCTGACGAACAGTTTCGTTCGCATCTTCGATCATCTTCTCACGTTCAGGTGGGATGATCATGTCATCTGCTCCGATAGATACACCAGAGAGAGTTGCGAAGTAGAATCCAAGCTCTTTCAAGTCATCTGCAAGCTGGACAGTCCCGCTTGGTCCTACGTGGTCTATGCACTCACGCATAATCTTAGAGAGGTCTTTTTTGCGGAATGTTTGGTTTCTGTAACCAAGGACATCTGGAACGACTTCGTTGAATTTGAGTCGACCAACGGATGTCTCGATCATCTCAGTTTTCCCTTCGGAATCAGTAATTCGTACATTGATCTTTGCTTGTAGATCTACAACACCATGGTCGTATGCAAGCATTGCCTCTTGTGGGTTACTGAAGTTCATTTTTTCCCCCTTCTTACCATCGTGCACCTGGGTAAGGAAGTAGCATCCGAGGATCATATCCTGTGTAGGTCCAATCACTGGATCACCAGCAGAAGGCTTCAGAAGGTTTGTGTTCGCAGCCATCAACTCACGTGCTTCCTTCTGTGCTTTGTCAGATAGTGGTACGTGAACAGCCATTTGGTCACCATCGAAGTCCGCGTTAAATGCGGCACAAACTAGAGGGTGAAGTTGGATAGCGAGTCCTTCTATAAGGATAGGGTTAAATGCTTGAATACCAAGTCTGTGTAGAGTTGGAGCACGGTTGAGTAGTACGTACTTGTCTTTGATGACATTTTCGAGGATGTCCCAAACCTCTTTACCACCATCGAGAACGAGGCGCTCTGCCCCCTTCACGTTATGTGAGAGCTCATCTTGTATAAGACGACCAATAACAAACGGCTTGAAAAGTTTCATAGCCATCTCTTTTGGTAGTCCGCATTGGTGCAGTTTCAAGTGCGGTCCGACAACGATAACGGAACGTCCGGAGTAGTCCACACGCTTACCAAGCAAGTTCTGACGGAAGCGACCCTGCTTTCCTTTTAACATATCGCTCAAGCTTCGGAGCTTACGACGGTCTCCAGCTGTGAAGAGTGTCTTTCCTGCTCGTGCAGAGTTGTTGAGAAGTGTGTCTACTGCTTCTTGTAGCATTCGCTTTTCGTTACGACAGATCACTTCAGGAGCACCAATACTCATCAGCTTCTTTAGACGGTTGTTACGGTTGATCACACGTCGGTAGAGGTCGTTGAGGTCTGATGCAGCGAAACGACCACCATCAAGCTGAACCATAGGACGCAAGTCTGGTGGTAGCACAAGAAGTCGTTCGAGGATCATCCAGTCTGGCTTTGCTTCTGACTTGATAAGTGATGTAACAAGCTTCATACGCTTCATGATCTTCTTCAGTTTTTGACCACTGCTTAGCGTTCTGTTTTTCTGGAGCTGCTCTATAAGTAGTGGTAAGTCGATGTTCATGATTATTTCTTTCAGAGACTCAGCCCCTGTACCTGCACGGAAAATATGTCCGAACTTCATGTTCATTTCTCGGTATTTTAGCTCTGAAAGCACAGTCCCAATTGCAAGATCTCGAATGCTATCTATAGCTTCTTTATGGTTTGCCTTTAAGCTATCCAGCTTATCTGCTGACTCTTTATCGAGTACAGCAAGCTGCTCTTTTGTTGCTTTGCTATCTTGTAGCAACTGCTTTGCATCGTCATATTCACGTTTGATCTGATTCTTTCGTGTATCCATCGCAGCATTGATGTCCTTCTCTGCAATTTCTTTTCCTTCCTCATCTACAGTGATGACAACATACGCTGCAAAGTACACAATCTGCTCAAGAGTCTTAACAGGCAGGTCGAGGAGGAGTCCGATACGAGAAGGAGTAGATCGAAGGAACCATATGTGTGTCACAGGAACCGCGAGGTTTATATGACCCATACGCTCACGACGAACGATACTCCGTGTGACTTCTACACCACATTTCTCACAGATCACACCGCTATATCGAACACCCTTATACTTCCCACAGAAACATTGGAAGTTCTTGGTAGGTCCAAATATACGTTCACAAAAGAGGCCATCTGGCTCAGCTCGTTGTGTACGGTAGTTTATTGTTTCTGGCTTAGTCACCTCACCACGGGACCAGTTGATGATATCTTCTGGACTCGCGATGGATAGCGCTACAGCATCGAAAGAATCGGTGGCTGCGGCAGGAGTGCGTGGAGGCATATTTACGGGGAGAAGAAATACACAGAAAACCCTCGTCCTCCAGGCCTGATCGTCTGATTCAGGTAGGAGTCCGACGGTGATTTAAAGCTATTTTACGGATAAACAGGCTGTATGCAAGTTTTTATAAAACTTTTAAGAAATAAACGCAATAGAAGAAATAGAAGATTCAATGCAATTGCTTCAATTATCGCTTTGGATTTCTATATTTCAAAATCCTTTATTTCCTTTATTTCTTCTATTTCCTTGGTCAGTATTTCCTATTTATCATTCCCCAGTCCCTCCCGAATCATTTCATACCCTGTCGTAACTAAGTCCACACGTCTTTCCGCTTCCTCCTTTGTATCCTTAGCGGCTTCTGCAGCTGCCTCTCCAGCTTCTTTTACTTTTACTAGACTATCTTTCGTTGTTTTCAATGCACCACTTGAAAGCTGTTGTAGCTCTTGTATGGTTTCGACTGACTTCTGGATTTTCTCACCAGAAGTACAGCCTGTCATGAGTAGTAACACACTTGTGATGATAATGAATCGATAGTGCATAGCTTATGTTGTTTTTTCGCCACCGTACTTCTCAAATAAACTTTCAAAGGAACCACCAGCCTGTTCAAGACCTTGTTGTAACATGCCAAGTTCCTTTTTACTAAACTCTAGTGTTGTAGAATTATTTAGTGTTTCATCTTCTACGTATGGCTTCACTCCTATCTCTTCAACACCTTGAAGTGACGCTTGTAAGACGATGTATGCGTTACACATATCACACTTGAGCTGGAGCAACATCGCTGTGTCTGCAACGACTCGAACTGAAGAAAAATCTACAGGTACACGCTTGCCACATTGTGGGCACCGCATCTGTTGGTAGATGCGCTGGAGGATGTGCTGAAGAGTGTGTGGATCGATTTCCATATGTTCGTTTTAGTATAGCACTTTTATTTCTAGACAGAAAGAAAATGATACAAGCAAATGCGTTCTCTATTCTAGGTTTGACAGAAGAAACAATACATCTAGTATAAGCTCACAATGGCCAGTCTCCGCATCCACAGTTCCGGCGCAATGCTAGCCCTTTTAGCAGTCATTATTCTTGGCACACAGTCACGAGGACCACTCGCATCTCTCATACAGGCATCTGTCGACATCGGCATAGAACATGCAAAGCCTGCAGCAGTCACACTTGAATTTACCAAACGAGATGATGCTGCCCTGCTACAGATCTCGACAGAAAGTGAGGAGATGATCTTTATCAGCCTTCCATCGAATTGGCAACGTACAGAGGTACGCAATGCTCCTATCGAATTTGTGACTGCAGACGCACCCACATTTGGCTATAAACGTTGGCATTTTCCACCAAATGCAACAGTGTCGTTCTGGATTCCTATGGATGCCCCAGACAGTATCGTCATCCATAACCCATCGCACGTTACTCTCAAGCTTGGTACAGTTGTCGTCGACGTAGATGCAGGCACTGTCGAGCGAGATATCGTCCTTATGAAAGATGAGGCCATCAAACTTTGGTAATATGGAAATACTCCCCATACAAACACCGGTACTGCAGTCGGGAGATACTGTCGCGTCTGTACTTGCGTCTGCATTTTCTTTTGAAGATGGTGACATCATCGTTATCTCTTCTAAGGCTATAGCGAGTGCAGAAGGAGCCGGAGTCGATCTGTCGACAATCCATCTAACAGATGACGCTGTATCTTGGTCACTGCGTTGTGGAGGAACTCCAGAATTTCGACAATTTGTGCTAGATGAAACTCTTCGTATGCATGGAAGAGTATTCGTATCGACTATCGATGTGATGCTAACAGAACTCCAGCCCGATGGTATGACCGAAGGGAGTCTACTCGTCCCCAATGCAGGCGTAGACCAATCCAATATCCAAGAAGGATATGCAATAGGATGGCCAAAAGACTGTATTGCCTCTGTACAATTGATACAGGAAAACTTGGCATCTCTTACTGGAAAAACTATTGGCGTCATCATCAGTGATTCAGGCTCTCGACCTAGACGACTTGGTGTAACGGCATTTGCTCTTACTGTCTGTGGACTAGATCCTATCCGCGATCTCAAAGGTACAGTTGATCTCTTTGGGAAAGATCTTCGCATCAGCCAAGAAGCTGTGGCAGATCAACTCGCTACTGCAGCAAATTTTCTCATGGGCAATAGTGATGAATCTACCCCTGCGGCAGTCGTTCGTCGTCACAATATTGCGATGACAGACTTCTGTGGATGGGTACCTGGTATCGATAAGGAACGAGATATGTTTTACGAAAATTCCAAATAACAAATCCCAAATTCCAAGACGTACTACTGTTTGCCTATTGGCATTTGGATCGTGTTTCTTTAGTGTACAACCATGAACTTCGTCGCACTCTCCTCCTCTCGTGGCACTACGCTCCAAGCTGTACTCGATGCTATGGCAAAAGGTTCGCTCAAAATGCAGTGCCTTGGGCTCATCACCGATGATCCAAGCCGAGCATGCATCAACAAAGCTGAATCAGCTGGTATTCCTGTGCAGATCGTACAGAAAAAAGCAGGTGATACAAAAGTAGGATACGAAAACAGGTTGAGTGAAGCGCTTTACACACTTGGAGCTACGAACGATGAGACTGTGATAGCTGCACTTGGTTGGATGTTTATCTTCTCTCCGTGGTTTATTGATGAGTGGTCAGGCCACATCATCAACGTCCACCCTGCTCTCCTTCCGAAGTTTGGTGGTGTAGGTATGTATGGAAATCGTGTGCACGAAACAGTACTTGCATCTGGTGAGACTGAGTCTGGTATATCTATACATGTGATGGACCATGGCGTAGATACAGGCAAGATACTTGTACAACAAAGTTGTTCAGTAATGCCAGATGACACCGTGGAAAGCCTAAAAGAACGTGTGCAAGAATTAGAAAAGGAATGGTATCCGCGTGCTTTGCAGATGATTGAGGATGGGACTGTTACTCTGTAACTTTACTGCATTGTTATAGGTTGTAAGTTGGCATGAAACCTAGAACTTACAACTTAAAACCTATAACTAGTTTATATATACCCTTCCACATGGAGATCACTTTTCTGTACTCCCCACTCTTCTAAACAAAGTCTCTTCACATCGTTTGTCATGTCTGGGTGCCCACAGATATAGATGCTCTTTTGAGAAAAGTCTTTTACGACCTCTTCGGCCACAGCTTGAACTCTTCCGCGATACTTGCTCCAGTCTTCGTGGGGGTCACTAAGAGACAGGTGTAGGTGAAAGTTTTCATATGTATCTGCTAGAGCTTCAAACTCTTCGACCCAGAAGAATCTATCTTTACTACGCACACCGTAGATTAGATCCATACGTCGCTTATCACCGCCATGTAGTGCATGGAGAATCTGAGAACGAAATGGTGCATTTCCTGTAGATGTACAGACAAAGAGGTAATCATTCTTTGTCTCTGTGTTGAGAACAAAACGACCAAAAGGTCCTTGGAGCGAAACAGTAGTCCCCTCTTTTATACCGTTTGTTATCCATAGACTTGCGCGCCCATCGGGTAGGATCTTGGCTACAAAGAGTAGTTGCTCTTCATCTGGTGAGGATGCGATAGAAAATGCTCTTGTCTGGATGTCGGTTGGATCATCGAGTGTCGGCACATCGAACAAAACAAATTGCCCTGCTTCAAAGGCAAATCCTTCGGGCTTAGCGAGAGCAAACTCCCAAATCTCTGTGGCTATATGTTTGTTGTAGAGGCACGGAACGTGGAATTTTTGGATAGTCATGTATGGGTTGCGGGTTGCGAGATTGGGATTTGGGATTTGGGATTTCAACACCAACTACTTTAACGAATCCAAAAACGTATCAAATAAGTAGTCAGCGTCTTCTGGGCCAGGAGTCGCTTCTGGATGGAACTGCACCGAGAAGAACTTTCCAGACTCATGGCGGATGCCCTCAACAGTCTGGTCATTTGCGTTCGAGAACCATGTCTTCCATCCACTTGGAAGCTTCGTAGCATCTACTGCAAATCCGTGGTTTTGGGAGGTGATGATGCACTTCTGCGTAGGCTTTCCATCTGCATCGTGCTCTAAGCATGGCTGGTTACAGCCTCTGTGACCATACTTGAGTTTGTATGTGTCTCCACCGATGGCAAGAGCTAGCAGCTGGTTACCCAAACAGATCCCAAATACAGGCGTTTCTTTTGCGATTGCTTTCTGTATTTGTGCGATCGTCTCTTTGCATGTTTTAGGATCGCCGGGTCCATTACTCACAAACACAGCATCGTAGCTGAGGTCACTGGCTGCAAGGTCGAAGTCCCATGGAAGACGGTGTACGCGGACTCCCCTCTTGAGGAACGACCGAATGATGTTGTTCTTCATGCCACAGTCAAACGCTGCGATAGTTTTTACTACTTCCCCCTCTGGTTCATACGTTACAAGTTCGTTACAACTTACTTCA
>JAQBVR010000032.1 GCA_027623015.1 bacterium
CCGTGGTGCAGGTGGTGCAGGTGGTGGTGCAGGTGGTGGTGCAGGTGGTGCAGGTGCAGGTGGTGCAGGTGGTGGTGCAGATGGTGGTGGTGGAGGCGAGATTTGAGGTGCAGATGTAGTCTTTGGCTGCAACCATTCTGGTGTGCCGTCGGTCGTTTTTGGAGCATCAGGTGGCGGTGAATTAGGTGCCTTCGATGTTTGAGGTGCTTTTGCAGTACTAGGTGCAGGAGTTGGTACAGCAGAAGAAGGAGTTGGAGCTAGCCAACTTGGTATACTTCTATTGATCTCCGTTTCTTCTGGTGCTACTGCTGGTGTAGGCTCTAACTTTCGAGTTTCTTGAACGTCTGGTTTTTGCTCTGGAGTTTTTAGCTTCTCCTTCTTTTTCTTCGATACTTCTACATCAATAGGATCATCAATAGAAAGTTTCATAGGCGGAGGTCTGTCATCCTTCTGCTCTTTGTCGTCGTCAAAGTGTTTATTTTCTGCTTCCTCAATTGCTTTTTCGATCGAAGTTCCTTTTGTCTTTGCGATGATGAACATCACGAGGACGCCAAGTCCTACTGAGATCGCAAGAATGATAAGCGCCTTGATGATGATCCCCATGATCGATCCTTCTTTCTTAGTAGCCTCGGTAGAATCTTTCTTTAGATCCTTCTTTGGATCTTTTGTTTGTACTTCCTCTATAGGGATAACAGACTCTTCAATAGTAACATCTTTTTTTAGGGTTAGAACTTCTTGGCCTGTTGTTATGTCTCGAACAGATACTGCCACTGCATATGTTCTTGTATCTGCGAACGCGTGCTCAGGATTATCCAGCATGCTCTGTTCTCCGTCACCGAAGTTCCATTGGTACAGTAGTGGTACTGCTGCAACTTCTGGTCCGAGCTGCAACGAAAAGCCATAGACTTTGTCACCAAGGTCTTCTGATAAGATAGATGATGTAGGCTGGGTTGGTGCAACTGGTGTAGCTGGTGTAGCTGGTGTAGCTGGTCCTGCAAGTGTGCTACGAAGTGTAATGCTTTTTGATAGTATGCCACCACTGTCCAATTGTGCAGCAAGCAACATATTTTTTTGTGTAGTATCTGGAGCGAACCACACATAAAGAGTTCCACGTCCAGTATTGAAGATCGTATTGTTGAGGATGTTGTCATTTGCTGGATCTCCATCACCACTACTGTCTACAGTTTGATCGAGGTCTAAAAAATACTGTTCTACATCATTGCGTATAGGATCTATCCGCAACATTTGTGTTGCAATATCAAGAGTTATCGAACCATTTTCATCGATTGTAGGCCAGAAATTAACGATATCCTCAGTATTTACTTTAGGCCATTTTGGTTGGATTACAGTTTGTTCTACCGAGACAAGTGCCTGTGCGCGGACTGGAGAGGCTTTACCATCGACTACTTCTGCTTGCACTTCATAGTTACCAGTTTCTGTTGGACGTACACTAAAAATGATACTTCTCTGTGCTTGCAAAAATGCACTCTCCTTGTTTAGTACCCAGCTCACTCTTGGATTTGGAAAAGAGGTGGCCGGAACGATCTCAATAATCTCACCAGGCTTCATGCTGATCTGCGTTTTAGTATCGATCCCTATGCCTTGAGCTTGTGTAGAACCCTGCATGGCAAACGCACTTGCAAGCACGATGCTTAAGGTAGACCAATGAATAAGAAAGCGTCGAAACATGAATCTATTAGTAGAAGTTCATTATAATAAATCGATAATTATCACTACTAGTACACGTGCGATTACAATAATAATAAGTCCAATAAATGTATAGAGGATCATCTTCTTTGCCGTTTCTTTCTTACTTTCGTCACCCCCACTAAGTACGAGCATGATTCCTGCAAGAACGATAACTACCACAGCTGCAAGAGCCATAAAACTAAGTGCTTTTTTTATTGCGTTGATAATTACAAATCGAATACTTACGTTTCCTACTACCAAAGATGCTTGTGCAGCTCCTGCAGATAGACCAGGTCCACCGTACCGCTGTGCGAGTAAGTCAGTCGGGATGAGAAGTACTCCCATAAAAATGGATAAAAATAGGTGATACTGAGTTTTGAGCATGGTCATAGAAATATGTGGAAATATCACTATATTTTAGCATAAAACCAATAATTGATCCAGTAACGTGCCAAAGAGGCAACAGCATGCATATTGATGAATGTTTTAAGCTGTATTGACGATCTGCAATAGCTCTTGGTACAGCACAAGTACGTTCATTCTATGTAGAGAGATGTTTTTTCGTGTACCATAAGCCCGATGCGACCAATGACCTCAGCTCCAATACTTTTAACAGCTAAAACAACGGCTTTTCTTGTGACAAACTTGACGAATATTCGCTATTTGACAGGCATATCTACAAGTTACGGCTTTGTCCTAGTACGAGGAAGACAGATGACATTATTTGTTGATGATAGGTATATTGAGATGGCAACAGCCAAAGTATATAAAAATATTAGAGTTCGTAATGTACGAGCCCTTCCAAAGGTAATGAACACCCTTAAGGAATGTTGCTGTGAGGCTGAGGAGGTAACACTTGCACAAATGGCAATTTGGAAGCGTAAATATAAGAACACAAAATTTGTTCAAACATCTGGAGTCATCGAAGAGTTTCGACGTCAAAAAAGTCCTGATGAGGTTCGAAAATTCCTGAAAGCACAGTCTATAACACACGAGATCATGAGGCGAATACCAAAAGTGTTAAAAGAGGGGATTACAGAGCTTGAATTAGCCGAAAAACTACGATCGTGGGCACTAAAACTTGGTGCAGAGAGTCTTTCGTTTGAACCAATCGTTGCATTTGGCTCTCATTCTAGCAGCCCACACCATAGCCCCACATCTCGCGCTCTTAAAATAGGGCACATCGTACAGATAGATGTTGGCGCACGGTATAGTGGGTATTGCGCGGATCAAAGCGAGGTATTTTTCACCAAAGAGCCTACTCTAAAACAACTCAAAGCATACGAAGCAGTACTCAGGGCAAAGGATGCAGCTATTGCATGTGTAGAGGCAGGAGCAACCAATCATGACCTAGACCGCGCTGCGACAGATGTTCTTGCAGAGTACGGTATGGCAGAAGCATTTACACATGCACTGGGCCACGGTGTAGGTCTCGACATCCATGAAGGGGTATCTATTTCATCACATAGTAAGAAAACAGAACTTCTCTCAGGTGAGATCATCACGATAGAACCAGGAGTGTATTTCCCAGGATCATTTGGTATACGTTTGGAGGAAGAGGTAATTGTACGCTAGTAAGAAGAGCAATATTGTGCTATATTAATATGAACTATGCACACAAAAAACAGTACAGGTTTTCAAACTAAGCCACTCTATAAAAAGGTGAGAGGTCCACGCATGCCACTATTTGTATTACTCTTTCTTGTCATCGTCACACCTCTGCAAGCACAGACGAAGGAGGAGTCCTATACTAAGACTTTTATCATCACTGCATACTACAGTCCGTTACCTGGTCAGTGTTGCTATGTAAAAGGAGGGCTTGCTGCAGATAGAATCTTAAATGGAGAGGGGCACACAGCTGCCGATGGCACTGCAGTGTATCCTGGCATGCTTGCTGCGCCTCCGAACTATGCTTTTGGAACGCGAATTGATCTTCCTGGTATTGGTGCACTAACAGTGCATGACCGTGGTGGGGCTATCCAAGTACTTCCAAATGCAGATAGACTAGACATTTGGGTTGGACATGGAGAAGAGGGGCTTGCACGCGCACTGGCATTTGGTGTCCAAGAATTTGTTGGCACAGTTTACCCGGCAGGGTCACACCAGCCTCCCCGTAATTTTTCACTTGATCGCCTCGAAGCACCACTGAGTCGCCTAGAGAAGTATTTGATCGAAGGGACATCTCTTGTTGCGATGAACCCAAAACTGGATGAGCGTGGACTGTCTGTGATGATCATGCAAGACACCATGAGAACAGCAGGGTACTTCGATGCGAAGTCTCACGGCCACTTTAGTATTGGCACAAAGAAATGGCTAGATCAATTTGTTACTGACTTTGGTCTACATGAATCGACAGATAAGCTAACAGCAAAAACTGCTGCTCATCTACTAGCAGCAGCAGCACGTAGTGCTGCTGTAGATCCTGTCAGTATGTTTGTCGATGCAAAAGCAAGCGAATCAGCAATTGCTGGTGCACAGCGAACGTTACGATTTCTCGGATACTATCGTGGACGAACAAATGGTGAGTATAGCGACCAACTTGCTTCGGCGATCTTAACATTTCAACAAGATAATTACTTAGTAGGGACACAAGATGATCCTGGTGCTGGTCGTATTGGACCCATCACCATGCGGTCCCTGAAAGCAAAGTGGAACAAGAAACTTGTTGCCAAACGTGCACGCTCACTTTTGCTCATGCAAAATATAGAAAATCGTATAGAGAAAAATGGGCGATCTATTGCACAATTTCTATCCGAAAATGATAGCGGTAAACAAGTCAGCATATTACAGAAGCTTTTAGCCGATAGGGGATTCTTTCCTGAGAATAAGATCAATGGAAACTTTGGACCAATGACGAAAGAGGCTGTCGTGCAGTATCAAATTGCGAATGGAATCATCGAGTCACCTCATAGTAAAGGTGCTGGAAATGTAGGACCAGGAACACTTGCTTTGTTGCGACAGGAGGAGAAGAAAGACCTGTACAGATTAGTTCTGTCTGAAGGTATGCAAGTGCTGTAAAGCAGAAGATCAAAAAGGAATAATGAACTAAAATGATCTAGCCAAAGTGTTAGTAAAAGCAAAATGTGCTCTTGGTCTTTCTCGTCTTTACAAATGGGATTATCATATAAAATGACGAATGTATATTGCTCTTCGCATTCGTCAATTGCACTTCATGATCTCTTTCTCCAAGCTACGGTTGATGAATCGATTTCTCCTCTGTTTCGTTTGCATACTTATACCTGTCTCTGCCCTAGCAGAAGACACAATTGTCACACGTAGAGATGGATATTTACTCATTTGGAGTGGTATTCTTCGTCCATCGTATGAGACCAATCAGGTATTTTCCGATGTGTCTTACGAAGATCGTGGTGGGCTCGAGATTAATTATGGAAGACGGCGCGGTATCTTAGAGAAAGAAGATAGGTTTTTTGGTGAGAACCCTCTAGTCTTTGAAGATGCAATTATGTGGATATATCGCACACGCAACGTCGATGAACTCCCAAATATGCAATATGAAAATTTACAAGCAATGATGAAAAAATATCCAATTCTTACAAAAGATCGACGACTGGATGATGTCGTTCCAAGCACAGCTGAACTGATCTCTATGGCACTGAATCTAGATACCCAACTTCTTAAAGAGGTGCACGAAGTAAGTTACTATGCAGATGATTTTCACGGACAAGGGACAGCATTTGGCGAAACATTTGATATGACTGCCATGACAGCTGCTCACCGCAGCTTGCCGCAAGATACATTGCTAAAAGTGACCAATATCGACAATGGTAAAAGTATAGTTGTTCGCATCAACGATAGAGGCCCGTATAAATATGGCAGAGATTTAGACTTAAGCCTCTCTGCATTTGAAAAGTTATCTCCACTATCTCGTGGTGTCATCAATGCTACATTTCAAAGACTCGGAGATAAGGATCTCTTTGGCAAATGTGAGGATGCAGCTCCTAGGAGGTATCAGAAACGTATAACACGAGATGTGCGTTTTCATAGAGGGATTCCACATACCTTTGCTGTAGGAGATGAGATAGTCCTTGCAGCAAACCGATACTTTGTTGTGCGTGGTATTGCCTACCCAGATGGAACAACAGTTCGTATCCAAGACTATGTCAGCCCTGATGAAAAATATCGGTTTACTGCATCGATAGAAGGTGAGTATAAATTTATCGTTGGTACAAAGACTGGAAGAAGAAGAGAGATGATCATGAATGTGTCGCAATGTGGCTAGTGACATCGGCGTGTATTTCATTATGCTATAGATAATCTTTTATACCTTCATGATTGGATTCCTACGTATTCTTCTTTGGCCGATTATAATCAGTCTTGCTGGTGTTGTTACAACACTTGTAAAATCAGACATTTGGATAACGATGTTTGATGCCTTTAAAGATGATCCAATCAATATATCTATATGGATACTGACTGTACTGTTCCTTGCTGGTCTCGGAAAGAAATATTTTCGGCTTTGGTACGCTGTACGGCAATCGAAGAATCTTATTGCCCTACGTATCATCTTGCCTCGAGGAGACAGCAAGATCGACCAAGAAAAGCGTCTCGATAAGGACTTCAAAGAAAAGCTTGCTATCATGGAGCAGCTGTATCGTGCACTGTGGGAGGTGCGTAGTCTGACGATCTGGCAGTCATTGCATTATTGGTTCTTCCGTCACATTACGATAAGCATGGAGATGTTTGTTATAGATGGTCAGCTCATATACTACGTCGTAACTCAACCAAAGTTTGCATCGATTATTGAGAAGCAGATCACCTCTTTTTATCCTGATGCTGAGGTGTATCCAGATGTAGTACCAGATATGTGGGACGATGGCAAGACACTTGTTGGGTACAACATGGTTACAAAAAAGCAGTTTATGTACCCACTGCGGTACTACGAACAGATGCAAGATGACCCGCTCAATGGATTGGGTAACGTGCTCAGTAAGATGTCTGAAGGAGAGAAGGCAGCAATCCAGATTGTGATGGCTCCTGTATTTACCAACAAGTACAACTCGCAAGCGCGTGCACGCGCCAGCATGCTATTTAAAGGTAATACATCAAATTTCTTGCAAGATATTCCTGGTCTTTCGATCCTTGCCTATGCCTTTGATATTTTCAAATCCAGCGGAGATGGCACATCTGCTCCAGGAGCCAAAAGCGGAGACTCTTTTGTGCGAATGATCCAACCAGAAGAAGAGCTCTATAAACGTATGGGTGAAAAAGCTGGTATGAGTTTCTATCATTGTTCTATTCGTATTCTTGCGTCAACAGATAGTTACAAGAGAGGTATCGAAGTAACCAATAATCTGCAAGTTGCCTTCAATGCATTTAAAGACTTGTATGGAAACTTTCTCGTAAACAAACGCATGATTGCAGACTTTCTTCCTCTCAAGTGGAATGCCAAATTGATCTACAAAGTCTGGAAGCTGCGTCTCAATGGATTCTTCTCTCCACAGTGTCTCTTGGTTGAAAAGGAATTAGCGGGGCTGTATCACTTTCCAGATAGTCGCTACAACAAGATTCCTATCATTCAGTGGGCAACATACAAAGTATTGCCTCCACCACCAGATGCCCCACATGAAGGCATACTATTGGGAAATAATATATACCGAGGACTCAGTACACCAGTGCATTTTCTTGGAAAAGATCGCACACGTCATCATTATGTCATCGGAAAGTCCGGCTCAGGAAAGTCAGCCCTCCTCTCTTATATGTGCCGACAAGATATTGCTAACGGAGATGGATTGTGTCTTATAGATCCACATGGAGACCTTGTAGAAGATGCACTTGCACACACACCAAAAGAGCGTGCAAAAGAGGTAATAGTATTTGATCCATCTGACATACAGCGTCCAATGGGTATAAATATGCTTGAAGCAACAACTCCTGAAGAAAAAGACCGCGCTGCACTCGATGCGATGGAGATCTTCATCAAGCTTTTTGGAAATGAGATATTTGGTCCACGTATCCAGCATTATTTTCGTAATGGAGCACTGACACTCATGGATGATGAAGAAGAGGGTGCTACGCTCATCGATGTTCCAAGGATGTTTGTGGACGATGAGTTCCAAAGGTACAAGGTCGCAAAGATCAAAAATCCTGTTGTACGTAGTTTCTGGGAATTTGAGATGGCGCAGACAGGCGATAGGGAAAAGCAGGAGATGATTCCGTACTTTAGCTCGAAGTTTGGACCGTTTATCACAAATACGATCATGCGTAATATTATCGGTCAGCCAAAGAGTGCATTCAATATCCGTGAATTGATGGATACCCAAAAAGTCCTTCTTGTGAACTTGAGTAAAGGAAAGATAGGAGATACAAACGCAGAGCTTCTTGGGCTGATCTTCGTAAACAAGATCTCTATGGCTGCGATGGGTCGTGCAGATATGCCACGTCCAGATCGTAAGAGATTTTACCTCTATGTAGACGAATTCCAGAACTTTGTAACAGACGCTTTTGCCACCATCCTCTCTGAGGCACGTAAGTATGAGCTTGCACTAGTTATGGCGCACCAATACATCGGACAACTCGTGATGGAAGGCCAAGGTGGTACGAAGATGCGTGACGCGGTCTTTGGTAACGTCGGTACGATGATGAGCTTCAAAGTGGGTGCAGAAGATGCTGAGTATCTGTCGAAAGAATTCGCTCCTGTCCTCTCCGAACAAGATGTTATCGGTATTCCAAACTTCAACTGCTACACGAAGCTGAACATCAACAACGTCACCTCACGACCTTTTAGCCTTGCAACAATCTGGGATGAAAGTGATCGCAATGAAGATCTCGGTAAGCTCATAAAGGAATACTGTCGTCTGAAGTATGCAAGGAAGAAGATCTTCGTCGATCAAGAGATTGCGGATAGAATCGGTTTAACAAAATAATATATAGCAACAGGGAAGAAGCCTGCC
>JAQBVR010000033.1 GCA_027623015.1 bacterium
AGCTGTTGTTGCTACTGTTGGATGGTGGGGGTGTTGCTGTCGATGGCGGGGAAGATGTACTAGGAGGAGGTGTAGTTAATGGTGGAGGAGGCGGAGGAGTACCTGAACATGAGGGTATCCCTGTATTGATATTTGCACACACGCCAGTGACCTGACAGGTGTCTACTGTGCATGCATCACTGTCGTCGCAGACAGAAATGTTACCGAGACAGATCTGTTGTAGGCAGCCGACAAGTGAGCTACAAGGAGTTGATGGTGGGGGAGGTGGAGGAGGAGTTGCTCCTGCACAATACGCATTTCCATTGGATGCAGTTTGACATGCTGCTGGCGCACAACAAATCACACCTAATGTTGGATCTGTACTGTTGCATGCATCATCCGAGGGATTGGTTAAGCAATTTGGCGATGTTGGTGGAGTGCGAGTTCCACAAATAACTTGTGGTGGAGCATTCTGGCATAGACATGCAGCATCATTCATATCTGGTACACATGTCGTGGTTGCCTCTTCACAAATATGACATGGAGATGAACATGTCATAGGTGTATACGCACAACCCGTTGCTGGATCACAGGTATCTACTGTGCAGTTCACTAAGTCGTTACAGTCTGCATGGACACTACACCCAGATGAAGAACTAGATGTAGAAGCAGCTGAGCTACTACTATTGCATTGGTAAGGGTCTGGCTGACATGTACCAATCGTAGTAAAATCATCACATTTAAGACAAGAAATACAACCTGTTACAACAGATTTATCTACTTGAGGGTAATAAGGATCTGTAACATTACAGCATTCAGTATCTGGGAGCCCTGTTCCACATTCTTCCCCTTGTCCTACAAATGTACCTGGGTTAAGTAGACAGTCTATTAATGTATGACTGTGTTCCCAACATGGATCATAACATGACATACACACTCCTCCGGTACACGTTCCTGTCACTCTTCCACCAGGGCATGCACATATAGCCATATCATTAGAACCATTACACGTAACAATTAGCCCAAGCAACCGTGGATTCTCATTTGAACTGATCACAAAACTCGTGACCAAGACTGTGAAGACAGCGAGGAAAAGGAGTGGCCGAAGACGAGATGCAATGAAAGACATTATCCCGCATAAGATACGCGTATTTGCCGAATTATCTGATTGAGTTTTACTTCAATGGTGGCGCAATACTTTTGCGCTACAGATCAACGTTTATCGACTCTAGCAACGTGTCTCGTTCATCAGTGGTCAGTAGTCGTATCTCCCCTTCTTGTAACTTACTATCTTCCAGCGTCATGATGCGGATGCGTTTTAGCCTATTCACAGGGCTCCCCACCTTTTGGCACATGCGTCGGATCTGTCTGTTTTTCCCTTCGGTCAGTGCTATAGTAAATATATTTTTGTCCAATCTTTTTACGGTTGCAGGTTTGGTTTTCTCTCCTGAGATAGTCATGCCTTCTGCCAATTTTTGTAACTGTCCGTCTTTGATCTCATCTGCAACATCTACTTGGTACTCTTTTTCGTGGTAAAACTTCGGGTGTGTGAGTCGGTACGCAACTACTCCATCATTGGTCAGTAAGAGTAAACCTGTTGTCTCTTTGTCGAGACGGCCAACAGGATATATTTTCCCCTGCAGTTCTTTGGGAAGTATATCTCGCACAGACGGAACATCGTCATCATCACGTTTTTCGACATTCGATGTTATCACGCCTTTGGGCTTGTTCATCACGTAGTAGAGCATCTCTTTTCGCTCTTGTGTTACTTCTCCATCTACTTCTATGGTGTCACTCTCTGGGTCCGCTTTTTGGCCAAGTTTAGCCACGACGCCATTTACGGTAACAAGTCCCCTTTCTATGTATTCCTCTGCCTTACGGCGAGAGCAAATACCACGTGCCGAAAGAATCTTCTGGATGCGTTCTTGCATACAGAAATATTACTACGTTCTGACGTAGCATCGTAATAAAAGTCTAGAGAACTTCTTCTCGCACAGTCTGCAGCTTGAGCTGTTCGTAGATAATCTTGGACACCTCAGCACGGTTGATGGAGTCATCTGGTCGAAATACTCCTGTAGGATTTCCATTATTATCTGTGTCTCCACTGACTATTCCATTGAATGCAGCATGAGCGATGTCTGTCTCATACAAGTGGTTCGATGTATCTTTGAAATTTGAGTACAGAGGTAAAACCTTCTCATGGAAAGCATCGTGCACTATAGCAAGCACCTGTCCTCGTTGTGCAGAAGAGCTCAAGCTAATAGGACTTGTACCAAACATACGGATCCCCATCTGCTCTGCACAAGACACGTAATACTTTGCCCAGTGATTTGCAGCTTCAGGATGAGTTGGAGCGTTGTAACATGTTGTCTCGTCTACATCTGCAGCTTCAAGAGCCATCTTGAGAATCTCTGCAATGCTCACAGGATTCCCTGGCTTGAACTGACCTGTACTGCGACCTGTTGCATCTTTATATCCAGATACGATCTCCCAGTCTGCAAGTGAGGAAACATATGGTCGAAACCAATCTGCATCCGTCACATCCCAGAACAAACTTCCTGTCATGTCATCGAGCTGAGATAGCAAATCATCAAAATCTGCAGCAGCATTGGACTCTTCCCACACTGCAAGCTCTTGCTTGAGTAAAACAACTTCATCGAAGAATGCATCTGTACGTTGTGCGTGCACTGAAAACAGTGACACCATGATGAGTGCAGATATGACAGAGAGAATTGTTGTAGAGCGCTTCATATATTTTGTGTGGATTTCTTCTATTATTATACAGTATTAAGGCAAGATTTGCAATTACCCCTCTTCGTCTTCTGTGTTCTGCCCTGTGTACAGAGGTAATTTATAGATGAACGTACTCCCCTTTCCAAGTTCAGATTCTACGAGGACTTCACCCCCCTGCATTTCGATGAAGTTTTTGGCTATATACAGGCCTAAGCCTGAACTATTGGCTGCTGCAGTATTGGCCCCGTGGACTTGGTCACGAGAGAAGAGTTTCTCCAGCATCTCTGGTGGCATACCTTCGCCAGTATCTTCTACAGAGATGATACCAAATTTTTCATCTTTACTGAGACGTAGTGTGATACCTCCACTCTTTGTGTACTTTATGGCATTACTAATGGCATTGGTGATGGCCTCTGCAGTTTTTTCTAGGTCTACAAAGATCTCCGTGTGGTTATTTCCTTCGATCTTGAGGTACAGTCCTACCTTCTTTGCTGCCTCTAGATAATCTCGCACAGTACGTTCTGCGACATCACCGAGAAGGATCTTCTTACATTCTACATCTATAACACCTCTGTCGATACGAGACACATTGAGGATGTTTGTGATCAAACGATAATTACTCTTATTTACATCTTGCAGTTCACCAAGAGGCTCATTTAGCTGCTTAGGCACATCACCATAGTCACCATCAAATATGTTTTCTAGTATCCAACTCACCGCTGTAACTGGGGCTTTAAGCTGATGGGATACAAATGATGTAAGGTCTTTTAAGAGTAAGTTTTTCTCTTCAAGGTCTTCATTTAATTTGATGTTCCGACGACTCATTTTTGCGAGAGCAAACGACATGAATAGTGTGAACAATGTGAGTACACCACCTACCAAACTAATGTTCAGTGACACACGTCGTAGTTCTTTGTATGCAAGTTCGGTTGGTTGCTGTGCAACTACAACCCAGATATTACTTCCGATAGCGAGCGGGAGGAATGCTGCGATCATCTCCTTTCCTGATAGTGGATCTGTGTATTCTGAAACATGAAGAGATCCTGCAAGAGCTTTTTCCATCACTTCGAGATGACGATACCCTGCGAAGTGCTTTCCATTGGTCCGCGAAATGACATCTGAATATTGCGGTTTCTGTTTTTTTTGTGTATCTGGATGAGCCACCAACGTAGCAGTATGATCTACGATAAAGATGTTGCCCCCATGTGAAAGGTCGATATTGTTCAACCATTGCTTGATCTGTTCTGTTGGATACTCAAATACTACTACACCTAAAATCTCCCCTGTTTCCAAATAAATCACAGGTGTAGCAAATGCTATAGCTGAACTACCATTATCGATAGATTGAAATACTCCTGATATATAGGATTTACGTGTCTGCATGACATTCTTATACCAATCCGTACGAGAGAGATCTTGCCCATATGTTCCCGATGCTGTGCGCATTACCAAAGAGGATTGAGGGTAGACTCCGAGTGCATTTCCTTTTGCATCTGTAATGTATGCTCGCTCTATCTGTGGATACGAAACCGTCAGTGCTTTGAGTCGTGTGGTAATGGTAAATTCATCTTTCTCGGCAACAGCTTTTTGTGTTCCTGGCACTGCTGCAAATGCTTGAAGCAATGTTGCTGTTTGTTTTGTATGTTGGGTCAGAAGCTGTGAAAGATTTCCTGTAGCAGCGACGTTTTCACTATCGACAAGATCACGTACAGACCGTGATGCAACGGAGTATGTATAAAAACTCAGCAGAGCAATCGGAAAAAATACCGCCAAAAATGGTAGAGCCCACTTCAGTTTTCTCATTTTCATTGCAGTTTGCGGTGGTGATGTTTATTCTGACATTTATCTTATTATACCATTTTTTTATGTATTTGGCTATATTTGTGATTTTGAATGCTATTAGTGAATTGAGAAAGAAATAAGAGAAATAAGGGGTTCCCATACTGATTCATATGGTGATCGAGAGAATACATTCTGGTAAAAAAGAGCAAATTGTGCTAAAATACTTGCGTTAACAAACATACAAACCACACCTATGCCCCACCACCACAAAACCCTTAACGGGTTTGCATTAGCAGCGTTTGTCATCACTGCAGTTGGAAGTATTCATCTTGCATCGACAAACTTACAAATGGCGCAGCTTATTTGGAGCAGCAGTAATGGTAGAGGTGGATATACTACTACTGGGCAAGATCTCTACCAGTATACAAGTGATGGCACATCACACAAAAATTCGGATGGCCAAGTCTTGCAACCAACTGACACCACTTCGCACGATGGACAGGTACCCAATGATGGAACAAGCTCCCGTAGCAATACAGATTACACAGTCCCTGATGATAATGGTGGCTTAGTTGACTGTGGTACGCGCTATGTCAAAGACCATTGTGACCCTTGTAATCCCAATAACCCTGATCGTGACAAATGTTGCGATTGTTACCCACAAGGTACTAAGGACTGTAGTCTTAATGATAGAGAGTGTCTTGGATATGAGACCTCAGGTGGCTTAGGGAACTATGGTGGTGACAATGGATGGGGCCTTCCCCCGCCTCCGCCTGACGAGTGTGAAGATGGCTATGACAATGACAACGATGGTCTCATAGACGAGAAGGATCCTGGATGTCGCAGATACAATAGTCAATTTAGTGGCTCAGAACAAACAGCTACAACTGCATGCCAAGATGGCAAGGACAATGACAACGATGGTCTTACAGACTTAGAAGACCCAGGCTGTTATGGATTCCGACTTAATGATGATGAAGGTAAGGATACGTCTGCATGCCAGGATGGAAAGGACAATGACAACGATGGGCGTATCGACCGTCAAGATCCTGGATGCGTAGACAATCGAAGAGATTCGTAAGCACACCGTCCTTACTGTGTACCCGCAGAGTATGTAAAGGATCAAAAGGTCTATATGAAAGTCTCGTACACGGCAGTGCATCACAATCAACGTGCAGACTACACGCCTGTTGTTATTATTGATGGTGACAAGAAGCAATACAGTCACCAGTTCATAGATCTTTCTGAACATGGTGAGGCAATCATTGATGAAAAAGTTGCATACGATGCTCCATGGCTTTCATTGCAGCGTGGAGATGGATTCATCTACTTTACGTTTAGCAACCAAGATCACAGCAATATTGGTAGTAAGATGCTTGCAGGAACTATCACTCTCTATAATGGTGCATTTACTGGATTTGAGCAAGATCCACGAGATGGCATGGGCGTAGAAAAACAAGGAGATGGAATCTTCGATCTCGGGAATGGTGGACAAGATGAAGTGCTCTATAGAGAAGGCTCAGTCAGTGCTCAATTTGTTCTAACCGTTACAGGTAGCTCCGATGGCTTCTACCTCTACTATAAGCCTTATGAAGCATGCAAGAGTCCTGTAGTTGTTGTTCCAACTCCAGAGCCACCTTTTAAGGAAAAGCCAACTCCCATATATCCTCCTATTGTAATCGGATTACCATTTCCCATAGACCCACCATCTGGACTTCCTGTTGATCATTCTTCTAGCTCTACTGAAACGTCTGAAGGAAGACCGTCTTCAGGTCCTGGACTACCTGTGTCTGTAGGCTCTCCAGTGCGTCCACTTCCTGTAATATCTATTCCTGAACCCATTGTTCCAGTGCCGATTGTGAAGCCCGTTGTGGCACAGCCAGTTTTCATTCCAGAACCTGTGCGACCTGCAGCTCCAGAAGTCATCGCTGAAGAGCTAGAAATGATCTGTTTTACCATCGATGGCTTAATCACACATGATCGATCTGCATGTGCGCCAAATGCTCCTAAACATCAGGAAATGATTGAAGAAGTTATGGGAACAAGAACAGTTACATTGCACAACATCTCCGCAGAAGAAGAGGAGGTTATCGCAGTGCGAATGAATCAACGATTTATTGGCCAGCAGATAATAGATGACAAACGAGAAAACCTTTTGGCTGTCCTTAGCTCTGCTCGTGAGAAGATTCAAACTATTGGTGCATCTATTGCTCTATCAAATGATGGAATGGTTTTCATGAATCAGAGCAAAGAATGGGTCGATAACCGTTTTGCAGAACTCTCAGAAGGTCGTCAAAGCCTAGAGAATATGAACGCCATGTCAGACGCTACAAAAGAGCTTCTCGAACGTACAAAGAAAGTCGTATTTACGTCACGCATCGCAGCACCAGATACAGGTGTCAGCATCGACAGTGTAACTGTTCGTGTCGGAGAAGTACTTATGAAGATTTACCAAGCTCTTCTTGTAATGAGCAGAGAGAATATTGCTGTAGACCAAACTATTATCGACCATTACCAAAATGCAATGGATATATATAACGACATAAAGGATGCATGCCCTGCAAATACAGAGAAATGCAAGAGGCTTGGAAATGTGATTGCAGAGATCGAGCTAATGAAAGATCCCTTGGAAGCAACCATGGAAAGTATCAGTGACCCAATCGTATCTAAAGAAATCAATATCATCCTCGAAGGAGAGTAAGTATTAAAATTGCATACGCAAAAAAGCCCGCATACCTCTGCGGGTTCTTTTGGTATTGATTGATAATTCGATCTCTCAACCCTGGCACCGGCCTACTCTCGCAGCCTTTAAGGGCAACTACCATCGGCGCTGGTGGGCTTAACTGCTGTGTTCGGGATGGGAACAGGTGTACCCCCACCGCGAGAGGCACCAGGGTTGAAAGATCGAAAATTAATGAACATATCTTGCTCGCTTTACCACGCAGCACTTGCTTGAAGCAAGGCCACATGAATTCTTGTGACACGTAAACAGTGAATCCTGTAAACAGGATTGAAAAACGTTCAATTGTCCATTCGCACCACTCAGCTGAACACGTTACCGTGCGTACACCTGTGGCCGATTTAGCCGGTAATCTTCCGGCGGACTTATGGAGAAACACAATCTTAGGGGGGGCTTCCCGCTTAGATGCCTTCAGCGGTTATCCCTTCCGAACTTAGCTATCCTACTCTGCCGCTGACGCGACAATAGGCACACCAGAGGTTCGTCCACTCCGGTCCTCTCGTACTAGGAGCAGCTTCCTTCATGTTTCTATGTGAATACGGAGGATAGAGGCCAAACTGTCTCACGACGTTCTGAACCCAGCTCGCGTACCGCTTTAATTGGCGAACAGCCAAACCCTTGGGACCTTCTTCAGCCCCAGGATGCGATGAGCCGACATCGAGGTGCCAAACCGCTCCGTCGCTGTGGGCGCTTGGGAGCGATCAGCCTGTTATCCCTAGAGTAACTTTTATCCGATGAGCGACACCCCACCCACGTGGAAAGAATCATATAAATGATTCAAGGTGCCGGATCACTATCACCGACTTTCGTCCCTGCTCGACCTGTAAGTCTCACAGTTAGGCCCACTTGTGCGATTACACGACAACGCCGATTTCCATCCGGCGCTAGTGGACCATTGCGCGCCTCCGTTACATTTTAGGAGGCAACCGCCCCAGTTAAACTACCCAGCAAACACTGTCCCCAAGTATGTGTAATACGTTGGGTGAGTATCATCAGAATGTGAGGGTGGTATCTCAAGGATGACTCCACTAAGGCTAACGCCAAAGCTTCAAAGTCTCCCACCTATCCTGCACACGCAGACCAATAATACAATGTCAGCTTATAGTAAAGCTTCATAGGGTCTTTTCGTCCTTCCGTATTCTACCCGGCATTTGCACCGGGACTGCAATTTCACCGAGCTTCGCGTCGAGACAGTGTCCAGATCGTTATACCATTCGTGCGGGTCGGAACTTACCCGACAAGGAATTTCGCTACCTTAGGACCGTTATAGTTACGGC
>JAQBVR010000009.1 GCA_027623015.1 bacterium
AGTTGAAGTAGGAGTTGAAGTAGGAGTTGAAGTAGGAGTTGAAGTAGGAGTTGAAGTAGGAGTTGAAGTTAGAGTATTCAAGTCAGTCTGCATTTGTACTAACTGATTACGAAGTGTAACTAAGGCAGCCTTACTCAATACTTGTCGTGTAACATCAAGTATATGATTCTTTTCTACATTTTTCTTGAGCTTATCCATATTTCTACGCAGAGCATCCGTCACATTTCGTTGATCTTCATTTGTTTCAGGAGGTGAAGTTGTAAGATAATCTCGCAGTGCAGTTAGTGCACCTACAACCTGTTCTTTGTCAGATTCTGGAGCTGCATAAACCGCATCTATTTTTATCTGTAGGTCTGGATTAGCCATATGTATTTTGGTAAATAATTCATATAATTATAGCAGAAATAGGCCTAGGAAGCCAGTATTTTAGGGCCTCATCCCCCAAACCCCCTTCTCCTCCTCTATTTTAAGCCCAAAAACGCCTTTTTCATCAATATAGCAAATGAAACACAGGAGAAGGGGGCTTACTTGTCATATGGTTATTGCCCATGTAGCGTTAACTGTCCTATGGACGATCTGCGAAGAAAACGGCTATACAAAAAGCATAAGGCGAAGTTCACGAAGAAGCTTCGACATTCCATGACACCTACTGAGACAGTACTATGGGAACAACTTCGAAATCGAAACTACAGAGGCTTAAAATTCCGACGCCAAGTAAATATTGGTCCATTTATTGCTGATTTTCTCTGCATGCAACACAGGCTTATTGTTGAAGTAGATGGCAGTGCTCATGACAACCAAAAAAAATATGACAAAGAGCGAGATGGATATCTACAAGAGAACGGATATATCATCCTTCGGGTTACCAATCTCGACGTATATGAAAATATCAACATCGTTCTTGAATACATCTATCAGTCAATATTCGAACGACGAAGCTCCCCTTCTCCTGTACGCCAGGAAAAAGAATGACAACGCAAACCGCTGTACATGTGTCGTAGTGAAGGAGAAGGGGCTGGGGGATGAGGTCTAACACCTAAGGAGAAGGGGCTGGGGGATGAGGTCCCTAAAACACTTCCTCAAAAAACGTTACAAACTTGTTACAACCTATTTCGTCGGCTTCGGCTTCTCAAACTTCAACGTCTTCGTATTTACTCCAGCCAATGCGGCTATTGTAAGAGACACCCTTTTCGCATCTGTTGTATTTTCTCCTATGACCTTCGTATTCTTTTGTATAAATGCTGTAGTCCGTGTACTAACATAGTCTGCAAATAAAAGTGAAGGTTGTTTCACATTCACTGCCTTATATTCTAGATACATTTGATCAACTGCAGTTGTATCATCACTACCTTCTAAGAGATCGATTTTGAGCTTGGACCTTTCTATGGCATCTCTTGCTGCCTGACGAGCATCTGCCCCTATAAGACCAGTAGACTGGTACATAAATTCCATCAGAGGAGCACTAAGCGAAGTCCCTGAAACACCAAATACTGCAGCAAGGTTAAATCGGCGAGAGAACGTTATTGCCTGTGAAAGCATACGGCCAATGCCTCTTGCACCCAATGACTCTATAATACTTGCAAGCTTTCCCTTCTTCTTCAGATCTAGAAGATTATCTTTTGAGAAAACATAGTCCTCCTCTTTCTCTGCTGCAGTTTCCGATGGCGTTTCATTTGCAGCAACAGGATTAGACTTTACTGAATCTGGTGTTTCTTCTGGCTCAGGTTCTTCCTCTTCAAACGAAGACTCTATCAATCGATCTATCGCTCTTGTGAGCGTTGCAGAACTTGATACATCTAAACCTTCATCAATAATGTTCAAAGCCTCATTGATATCTCCCCTCTCAGTATCTGTTAACTGAGGATCCTCTTGTAAAGATTCAAAGTATGCTCTGTACTCTTGAATTTTACTAAGTGCTGCACTCAACCTTGTAGTTAGTTCTTCATTCGAGACAGTTTCGTTTTCTGTTGCACGATCGATGATACGATGTACTACATTAAATTCACTTAATTGACCTCTTAATCGTAATAGTGCTTCACGAGCATCTTTTGGTTCTGCATTTTCAGCGCCAGGTGATTTTTTTTCTACGTCAGACATAATTATTTAGTAAGCATGGTATTTACATGATCCACAAGCACCCCCGTCCTCTCCGCAAACGACTCCACCGCTATCACCTCTGCTTCTTTGTCGATCTGCTCCCCTTCTTCAAGGATCTCTCCAAGCTGATCGATACGATCTGCACTCATAGTCTCAAGCTTCTCTAACCACGACTTCTTCTGGTCTTCCTGTAGAAGCCAACTTTTTTTGACCAGTGATTTGACCTGCGTAGGATCCATTATGTTTTTTTGGTACTAGAATCATCTGTACGCTTCTTGAGCTTGATGTCCGTAGATTCGATAGTAAATTCATTCTCAGCTGTGACCTTTTTGACATTATTTACAAGCGCAGAAACTACTATTGTTTGCTCTATACCAGCAACTGCAAAGACAATGCCTGTTTTACTAATATCAGTATTAGGCACTACTTTTGTAATAAGAGTGTTCTCATCTCGCACATCAAAAGATGATCCTCCATATGTCAGTGCTTTTTGATTCAGAAGCAAGCCCTTTTCAAATTTTACAGAAACAGGATTTCCACTTTCAGGAACTAGAATAGGATTATTTGAACCCGCTTCAGCCGCTCCAACGACAACCTCTGGCTTCTTGACTACAACAGTTGGGCTAACCATCTCTAAGAGTGAAGGTCTATCTATAGCTCTTTTTTTTTCGGTCTTCGCCCACTTCTGGTAAGCCACTCTCCACTGATTTTCAAACTCTTTCTTGTTTGCATTGTACTTCGTGAGTACCTCACCTTCGAGAGAAGACTCTTCTTGCTTAAACCGCTGATCTGCAAGCATCTTCACAAATTTCGGTCCGAGGACAGTAAACTTCTCCATATAACTCATGATCCCATTCATAAGAAGTCCTATGATGACCTTCGGTTCTATACCAATCTTATCAAGCTTCTCGAGCAGAGGACCTGCCTTTTCTCCTGTTAGTACTTTTGTTATGCGATCCTCCAATTTCTCTAGCGGTGTACTATTAAGATTCTTTAAGTACTGAGCTACGACTTCCTCTTCAGTAGTGAGATGGCTTGCTTCAATTTTTCCTGCAAGACTAGCAAGGTCTTCTGTTGAACGAATGCTTGTGTCATCTACAAGAGCATGAAGCATCTTCTCTCCTTCAGATCCTACTTGGATAGTTGTCTCCATCACCTCTTCGATGGCATCAAACGCCTTATCACTAGACCCAAGCTTGTCCTTAGCTGCCTTATAGGCATCTACAAGACTATTAGCAGCTGCGAGTATTGCATTCTCTTGTGCCTGCTCATTTGTTTCATTAGTTTCCCCTGCATCATCTTCTTTTTTAGACGTTGCACCTATGACATCTTTCAGACTCTTGAGCTGTTCTTGAATATTTCCAACGAGCTTCGCACGTTCATCAGGGGCTGGTAATGCATCTTTTTTTTCTACCATATTCATACGGGGAAATTAACTACGAGCTACAGCCGACTTAGCCGACTTCGCTATAAGATTAAAGTAATTACTGACTTGTTTGGTCCATGGGATGTCTTGCGCCTTTGTAAGGATATCCACCAGTTTTTGCATCTGATCTGGCGTCATCTTCACAAGACTCTTTGTCCAGTACACACGCTCAGCATCGGTAAGGATGTGGCTCTCTTGGATCAGTGCTTGTACGGCAGTTATTTCCATGGGGTTGTTTGTGTAAGTATTTCATATAAGTATAGCAGATTGGGCCAAAAACTACAATTGAAACCCATCCAAAGCATAGGAAAAACCTCTAGAAGCCAACAGAATATGCTATTCTAGGGTAAACATTTCCCCTTCTACCTATGAAAATTCTCCACTACGAGAAGAACTTCCACTACACAGACCGTGAACTCCTGCTGGTTGTCCGCAAGATCGGTACATTGGCAACGTATTGCAAACGCCTAAAAGACGATGGATCATCTATCCGTATCGACGTAGAAAACCGTGCAACAAAAAAAGAGCGTGACCAACTCAAAATGATGGTAACCATAGAGATCCCTGGGAAAACTCTGCGAGCAGAATCACGAAAGTCTACGATTACAGAAGCTATAGAACGATGTTGTGAGAAGCTCGAACCACAACTGAAGAAATACAAAGACATGCACTCGAAAAAAGTCCGCACAAAGAAGAGAGCGTAACCCTACTCCCGATTCCCAGACCCTATCATGCGAATCCTATCCTCAATCATCATCGCTCTAACCATGAGCACAAGTGTTGCCGCACAATCCGGCGAACTCGTAGAACAAGAGCGACTACCTCTTACCCCTGTTATTAGTGGTCCAGAAGACATCGCCGTCGGACGAACTGTAGTGCTCGATGCTTCTGCATCTGTTGGCCTAGGGGAAAATACATCGTACAGGTGGTATCGAGACAATATTCCGCAGCCCATAAGTCGTACTGTAGAAGCTGTCTACACACCGCAAAAAGATGGTATCACGCTTATCCGTCTTGAGATCCGAACAACCATAGACGGAGAAGTAGTAGAAAGCCAAGAACAAAGAGCTATCACAGTTTACACACGAAAGATCGCACTGATTGCAGACCCATCTGTATCAGTAGATAAGCTACAAATTCACAGGCAAACTGCAGAAGACGAAGGGGTGTATCTACGCATCTTGCAGCCAGAAATCAGCAGTGTACCACTTGGTATAGAAGAGGCTCTTGTCAACTTGATCAAAGAACAACCTGCCGCACTTGCTGGTGCCGAGTCCATCATTATTTGGAGTGAAGGAATCACTGGCCTCCAAGCGCTGATGAGAGCGCTCGAAGAGGACACAGACCGCATGCAAGCCATCAAAAACCAGACGATCGTGCTGATCTCTGAAGGAGGTTTGCAGACACTCGCACGTACCGCAAAGGGCCCGTTTTCTGTCTTAAAACCCAACCGTATTATTGTGACACACAAGGTGGCCATAAACCCTCTCATGTCATCCAAAACACTGGAAGGATTTATCTCTGAACTACAAAAGAGGGATAACGAATACCTCATCGTAGACTCTTCTTCTGCCGGACTGCGACCATGGAACCTCCTTGCATCTCTCGTGAATTACATGCTTATCAACGGAGTCTCTAGTCAGACAGTCATCTTGCTACTGATGCTTCCAGTCATCGCGATGATCTTAGCCTTCTTAAAGCAAGTCATCGGTATCACGACATTCGGACTCTACACACCATCCATCGTTGCTCTGAGCTTCCTCGCTCTTGGTTGGCCTATAGGACTCACATTCCTCCTCTTTATCCTCACGACAGGGTATGCCACTCGTGCATTTATGCGACGATGGCGCATGCTCTATATCCCCAAAGTTGCCATCATCATTACAGTTGTAAGCATCACGCTCCTGCTTCTCCTAGGGCTTGGCACACTGTTTAACATCACCTTCTCTCGAGACACAATATTCGTGTTGCTCATCATGTCGACTCTTGCAGAAAGTTTCCTCAATGTAAAAACAGAAGAGGGTCTCTATAGTGCAGTACTTGGAACAAGTGAGACTATCCTCGCTGCGATGCTCTGTGTGTTCATCGTGCAATGGGCATGGCTACAGTCCATCATTCTTGCATACCCTGAACTCATCCTCTTGACCATCGTGGTAGATGTATTCCTCGGCCGTTGGTCTGGACTTCGTTTGGTCGAGTATTTCCGTTTCCGAGAAGTATTTCAACACTTACAAGAGGAATAGCCTGTGCTTAACCCCTTTTCCAATGCAGGCATACTAGGACTCAATGCAAGAAATCTGCTCTACGTAAAACCATTTAACCCGCGCAAAGCTGTTGCTTTTGCCGATGATAAATTAAAAACAAAAGGGTATTTAGCTGCACGCGGAATCCCTACTGCAAAGATCTACGCCCGCATAGAAACACGAGACCAATTGCGAGAATTCGACTTCGACCAAATACCAAATGAATGCGTCTTAAAACCAAATTTTGGTTTTGGAGGTGAAGGAATCTTGATCATTCGAGGTAGAAAAAACGACACGTTTTTACGGAATGGAAAAATCCCCGTCTCAAAGCTAGAACTCTCTCAGCATTGTGAAGATATCCTAGAAGGAATGTTCTCTGTAAATGGACGAAGAGATACTGCCTTCTTTGAACAGATCCTTATTCAACACGATTGCTTTGCTCGCTTTCGACCAGCTGGCTTACCAGATATTCGTGTTATCGTGTTTAATCTCGTACCTGTCATGGCCATGCTACGTGTTCCTACTGCGCAAAGTGACGGAAAAGCAAACATTCACCTCGGTGGAATAGGAATAGGTATCGACCTTGCTACAGGTATGACAACACATGCAGCACAATATCATGGGATCATCAAAAAATTACCACATGGCGGCTCTCCAGCGGGGATTCAGATCCCCTACTGGGATGAGATGCTGCTCATCAGCTCCAAGATTCAGCAAATTACAAACATCGGGTACCTTGCAGTAGATATCACTATAGACCAACAGATGGGCCCTGCTCTGCTCGAAGTAAATGCGCGCGCTGGACTCATGGTACAACTCGCAAACCTCGCTCCACTGCGTGCCAGACTCGAACGCGTACAAGGGGTGACAGTGGACACACCAGAGAAAGGAGTAAATCTTGGGCAAAGCCTCTTTGGGGCAACAACGAAGAAAAGAGTGGTCGAGAAAAAAGAAGAAGAACGTCCTGTGCTCGGCAAACATGAGATGATAACCATCAGTGGAGATGGTACGAGTATAGAGGTGCCTTGTCTCATAGCCCCAGAGCATGAACGAACAATATTTACACAAGATCTTATCAAAGACCTACAAGAAAAGGGCGCCGCAGAAACAAAAAATGCAAAAGATGGTACGTTCAAAGTAAAGTTCACCCTCGCAGGTAAGAGACTACAAACATTGGCCACTATTGGCGATGTTACTGGAGAAGACCACGCTATGATCGGTAAGCGTGACTTAGCTGGATTCCTCATCGATCCATCGAAAGAAGCACCGGCTATCAAAAGGACGGCATCAGTCAAATCTGAGCTTCGAGCAGTGGATAAAATAATCGCACAAATAGATCGCGACCTTCTTCTTCTCAAGCACATCAAGCCGATCAACCTACAAGAAGAACGCCGACGTGCGCAACATGACAGACTGTATAACCCTATCTTCAATTACAACGAACCTGCAATAGACCTCGACGATGCAGAACGTAAAATAGAGAAGTCTATCAAGAATGACAGTCCTCTTGGCATCTTACTTGAAAAGAAAAGGAAAGAACTTCGTACAAGGATAGATTTGATCCGCTCTCGCGGAGATGCAGATCGATTTACACAAGCGTCACGGTCACTCTTTGGTGCTCCTACATCTGCACTTATGCGCAGTGCACAAGCACTGATAAACGAGCGTATTGCTTGCGATCTACCTGAATCTAAGAAGGAATTACTCTCCTCAAAAGAGGTGGCAAATCGATTCACCGAGATACTAAAAAGTTATAGTCTTCATGATTGGCAAACAACAATCCGACCACGCATGGTTGCAGATGTAACCGTAGGACAAGGACATATTTACATTCGAGAAGGTGCCACGTTTGCCCGAGTACATATAGATGCACTTATCGCTCACGAAATAGAAACACACATTCTCACTGCAGAGAATGGATCACACCAACCCTATGCCATTTTCCGAAATGGTTGTGCAAACTATCTCGATACACAAGAAGGCCTTGCAGTGTACAATCAAAATCGCATCTACAGTCCATACCACGAAAAGAGATACAACCCGCCTCGTGGCGTACTAGGAGTTGCATTTGCACTCGAACATTCCTTTGCAGATACACGAAAATACCTCCATGAAACACTAGGTTACGATACAGAGAAGGCTCTAAACTTAGCCATTTCTATGAAACGAGGGCTCATCGACACATCTGAACCAGGAGCGTTTACGAAGAGTGTTGTGTACTACCGTGGACTCCGTGCCATCGAACAGTACGTCAAAGATGGTGGAGATTTGACTAGACTCTACATCGGAAAGATCGCACTTGAAGATCTCGAACTCATCGAACGGATAGAAGGATTAGAGAAGCCGCTGATTCTTCCAAGTTTTTTGAGGGAATAGATTAAGAAATAGAGGAAATAAAAAAAGAAGATTCACGGTATTGGATTCCAAAATACTTTGTAGATTTCTACACTGCCAAATCCTTAATTTCCTTTTGTTCTTTACTCCCATTTTACTCGTACAAAGTCATCGATGAACGTCATCCATGTCTGTCCATTTGCGAAGGTAAGCATCTTGCCACTGGCGTCCTGAAATGCAAATGGGTCTTCGATACGATCTCGTGACCATGTTCCGTGCATCACCTTTCCACTACGAAATAGAAGTACTTTCCCTTGGCCAGTTGTCTTGATAGAAAGTCGGCCATACGGTCCTATTTCATTTGTAGACGTAGCAAGAAATACAATATTTCGTGGATGAGCAGGACTTTCAATACCACCATTTATACGTGTATACCGTCCAAGCCATTGATCATAGGAGTACTGAACATTGTGCAGTGAACTAAAGTAATTCACACGGATAGCAGTCGCACCTGAGCCACTACTTCCTACGGGGCCTGTAGCATAAAGAGGGACAGGAATGTGTATGGCAGGAGTCTCAGATAAAAGATCTTGTATACGATCACGTTGTAAGAATAAATCATGTGGTGCAGGAGCATCATCAGCGCGAAGGAAGTGACTTTCTAGCCAAAGTCCGTTGAAAGCGACAAGGCCAGTATCAGAATTTTCAACTCGCTCAAGAGCCTCAGGGCTTCCGCCAGCATGAAAAATAACTGGTCTCCAGGGCAGAGATCCATCTAGTACGTACGGTCGCAAAGAACGCACTGGCCCAACGACCTTTGGTAGATCTTTTCTATCAAACAACACAAAAAATCGTGTGATGAACCCTTCTGCAAAATACTCTTGGATGATGTCTGCCTTGTCTAGTCCACGATGATGCGGTCGTGCATCCTCGTGATTTTCTACAACGATACCTATATAGCTCTTATGCTTCTGTTGAAATGGTGACAAACTAAGATAAGAAATAATGGACTTTTCAGAAGAAGAATCCAGAGGCGCAACAAATACATTTTCACGAGGTTCTGCAGGAAGAGCAAAACGGATATGTGGTATAGGTAAGCCAAAAACTTGGACGATCAACATGCCCGTACAGACAAGTGTCAACAGAAAGATAATGCCAAGTAAGAAGCGGCGAAGTATTTGCATGATCTACGATCTACTGTGATGAAATTAAGAATCCCCTCCTTCAGATTTTTCTGCATCACCTCCTTTTGCTACTTCACCCTCTTCACCTTCTACAGCTTCTACTGCCTCTGGCTCAGTCTCCTTGCGTGGCTCTTGCACTGTAGCAAGAACAACATCATCATCTTCTGAGATCACAACACCAGATGGAACAATAATGTCGGATACATGCAGAGCACTTGTGAAGTCTACAAGGATACTAATGTCGATAGATAATGAATGAGGAAGGTCTGACGGAAGACACTTCACTGTTACGTGGTCACGAGATGTAACCATGACTCCTCCAAGATCCTTGACTGCAGGAGCCTCTCCTTCAAATTGCAACGGAATAGTTGCCTCGATCTCCTTCTTCATATCGACAGCAAGGAAATCTACATGCGTTATAAAGTCAGACACAGGGTCGAACTGGAGAGCATGGAAAAGTACAGGAACCTTCTTTCCATCGATCTCAAGGTTTACCAATGTACTTGCTCCTGCCTTCTGATATGAACGGAAAAGTTCATTGTAGACACACTGAATCTGGGTATTATCCACGTCACTACCATAGAGAACACAAGGGACAGTATTTGCCCTGCGAAGCACCTGAGAGGTCTTAGACATATCTCGAGCCTGTGCTGAAAGTTCTACGTTATCCATAAAGCCCAAAAAGCTTACGGAAACGTGGACTGGAGGTCAATAAAGGAAAAGGGTTTTCTTGAGTATTCTTATGCTGACCGCCATTTCCAGAAGTATTTGAGAGCACTGGCTATATGCACTCTTCCCGTCTTATGAAGGAATAATGCGAAGAATCCCCCTCCGCTAAGGCGCTGTTTGCGATCTAAGGCATGGACAACTGGAAAATACACAACCTGCTTCCCTGACTCTAAACAGCGACGACAGAGGTCTGTATCCTCGAAAAAAAGGAAGTATCGCTCATCGTACCCTCCAAGATCTGCAAAAAGAGCCCGTGATATAAGAAAGCAAGCTCCAACGACCCAATCTACCTGCCGTACCGCCTGAGGGTTTACATTGCGCTCCAAATATCTGTCCAGCCTCTTGGGGAACAATCGTCGTAAAGGAGTCCGTTTTATGCAGATATCTACAAAAGACGGAAAAACACGGTGAGAATCACGGACAGTGCCATCGGCAAACACAAGCTGTGGAGCCAAGATGCCAATCTCTGAATGTTGCTGCATATGCGTAAGCATTTTTTCTAAACCAGAAGACTCCAAGGCATTATCTGGGTTGATAAAAAGAATGTAATCACTATCTGCAAACTGCTCTGCATAGTTATTGCCACTACCAAATCCTGTATTGGTAGAAGATTCAACAATCTCTACATTGCTCATATGACCTAGCTGATTTCGGATCACACCTATAGAGTCATCTTCAGAATGATTATCGACGACGATAATCTGTAGTTGATCTACTACAGTTTGCTTCTGCAAAGCCTCTACACAACGCACAGTGTCTTGTGGAGAACGATAATTTAATACGATTGCTGATACTAAAACCTTCACCATGTGATGATATTAGTAGATAAGTAACGAATTGAGAATTGAGAATTGAGAATAATTCATCCCAATAATCTAAAATGTATGTAGATATCAATTTTAAATTATCAATTTTCAATTCATACTCTCTATATGAAAGAAGAGAACCCACATCTCAAAGATCTAGCAAAAATAGTATCGACCATGCCTCAAAAGCCTGGTGTATATCGCTGGCTTGATGAAGCGGGAACTGTGCTCTATGTAGGGAAAGCCAAGAAACTACGTGACCGTCTAAAAAGCTACGTGTCTAAGCCAAACAAAAACATCGGACCATGGAAACTATCACTCATAAAAAACATCGCAGGACTCGAAACAACCATAACCCAATCTGAGCTCGAAGCTCTTGTACTAGAGACAAATCTCATCAAAGAGATGAAGCCAAAATATAACGTCTTGATGAAAGACGATAAGAACTATGTCTATGTGCAGATCACCATTGCAGATGTTTGTCCTACTATCGACATCACCCGACAGATGGATAACAAGAAAGCGAAATACTTTGGGCCATTTCTCACAGCACAACGTGTGCGCTATACCCTTGACCTGCTGCAAGACATCTTGGGATATCGAAGCTGTAAAGAGTCGATAAGAGCGCTAAATACACAACGCCAAATTCCAAAACTCAAAACTCACAAACCACAATTTACAACTTACAACTTACAACCCACAACTAGTACCCCATGTTTACAATTTCAAATCGGACAATGCAATGGCCTGTGTACTGGGAAGATCTCTCCAGAAGAATATGGCAAACGGATGCATGCAGTGATCGACTTCTTCAAAGGAAATCACACAGAAGCAAAAAGGTTAGCAAAAGTCATGATGAAAGAAGCAGCAAACAACAAAAAGTTTGAACGTGCAGCCAGACTACGAGACGCTCTCGCTGCAATAGAAAAGATGAAAGAAACACAGATGGCATCCGACACATCTGGCCAACATGCCGACTATCTTGCAGTCGTGATAGCTGCAGGAAAAGCACAGGCAGTCGTGCTACAAGAACGTGGAGGAAAGCTTATCGGCGAACAGAGTATCGCACTCAAGGGGCAGCCAGACTCCATAGTAGAGGCACTAGAGCAGTTTATCCCCCAGTACTACACTGCAATGCCAGATATCCCTAACACTGTTGTCATAAGCGAAGAGATAGAAGACCACGAAGTCATGCAGGAGTGGCTACAGTCCATACGAGGAAAACATGTCGACTTGTGGGTACCCGAGCGTGGAAAGAAGTCGAAGCTCCTCGAGCTTGCCATCGCCAATGCAGAAGAGAAACTGCGGCAACAAGCTGCAGCATGGGAAGCAGCTGCGCGCAACCTCGAAGAGGCTCTCGAACAAGTAAGAGATGCTATAGGACTACCAGATGTACCCAAGCGCATAGAAGGCTACGACATCTCACACCTTGGAGGGACAGAAACCGTCGGTAGCATGGTGGTGATGATCAACGGTAAACCCAACAATAAAGACTACCGTAGCTTCACCATCCAAACACTCAAAGAAGGAGACATCGATGACTACAAAGCGCTAAAAGAAGTACTGAGAAGGCGGTTGCGGCATCTGTCAGATGAGGTAGGGCAGTGGAAAGAAAAAGGAGTACTAATTGGTAAAGCGCGTAAAGGAGAAGATAAGCAAATAGAAGAGATTATCGCGCAACACAAAGAGGAGCTTGGGCAAAATACATTTTCATATAAAGACTTTACTCTAGCCAGAAAAGAGAAAGAGATCATTGGATTTGGAAGAATGACCACGCATAAAGATAAGACCATCGAACTACAATCCATTTGGGTACATCAAGATTACCGTGGACAGAAGCTTGGAAAATTTATTTCACGTTCCATACTCAAAAAGATTAAGAAAGGGAAAGTATATATTCTCATAAATCAAAAACTAGAAGAGTACTACGCATCTCTTGGATTTCGTCATGTACACACTCCGCCTGACATCCTGAAAAAGGAACTGGTTTCCGATACACACCCCAGCTCTTGCAACATGGTGATGTTGTACAATATTGCAGATAACAAAGAAGATACATCACTCAAATCCAAACCAGATCTTCTGGTTATCGATGGAGGGAAAGGTCAACTCAGTAGCGTCGTGGAAGTACTCAAAGAACTTGAGCTGGATATACCAGTGATCGGTCTCGCAAAAAAATATGAAGAAGTCTTTGTTCCTGGAAACCCTGTTTCCATTCTCCTGCCAAACAACAGCCAAGGAAGCTTCTTATTGCAAAGACTACGAGATGAAGCACATAGGTTTGCAAATGCACACAGAGAAAAGCGCTTGTCTAAACGCACTATAGGATCTGCTCTGGACGATGTACCAGGAATCGGACCAAAAACACGCAAAGAACTACTCACGACATTTCGCACAGTAGAAAACATCAAAGATGCAAGTGATGATGAACTGCTAAAGCTGATTACACAGACACAACTCAAAGCTATCCGAGAAAGTTGATACCAGCAAAGTAATACAGCGTCATACATTGTATATACAAACCAGTAACGAGTAACAAGGAACAAATAACGCGTAACGATTTAAGCAACAGGTGTCTCCTCAGCAACATCAACGATATCCGCTTGAACTGGATCAGGAGCATGCTGCCTATCTGCCCGACTGCCACGACGCTGGTACTCCATAACAACATCCGATATCTGTGCAGTGATCTCCTTTGCACGAGGCACATACCTCTTTATGATAGTATCTCCACCCTCTCCTTCCTTGAGATGAAAGGAAATCGCTCCAAAAGGGAACATATTCCATAGTTGTGTTTCCACAGTAATAGAGCCAATGTTTTCGAGATGGATTGGTTTGATTTCCTGTCGAAAAATCGATGTTTGATCTACCAAGATCACCTTATCGGTCGTTACTAAGATAAAATCGTAACACCAGTCGATATACGCCTTTGCCACATTGAATAAAACAAATACTACCCATACAGTAACAAGACCACCCCAAAGCAACACCGGAGGCCAGGAGTAGATGATTCCAATGATTCCAATGATCATTAGGGCTGCTGTAATGATGATCTCTCGAATAATAGCAAAGAAAAATGACAGACCATGATAGTACGTCATGAGCACCTCACACTCCCCAGAGTCCTCCTTGCAGAAGCGATCTTTCACTTTATTTATGTCCGTCTCTAGAGCAAATATGCGCATAGGGGGTATCGTAGCAGTTCTTCCCCATTTGGGGAATGAAAATATAAAAGAACAAGAAGATCTAGAGGAACACAAAAAATATGGATACATCTTGATCCTATTGATCTTGTATTTCATCTAGTTATTTTGGGTCTTCTTGCTCCTCTAGCTCTTTTGGTCTGTAAAATCGTCAAACATTGCAGTTTGCAGTTTCATCCTTACACCCCGCACAAGACAGTAGATACGAGTCAAAATAGAGAGGATCTGTAGCATCTGGAACATTTGGCTCTGCTGCACGTATTCGTTTAGCCATACGCCAAGCAGTAGGGTATGTAACACCTAACTGACGCTCTATTTCTTTAGCAGATATACCATGTGGAGACTGAGCAACAAGCAATACAGCCTTAAACCACTTCGTAAGAGCGACAGGCGACCCCTGAAAGATGGTCCCTTTCATAGGGTAGATGTGTGACCTACCACAGTTGCATGTGTAGCAAAGTTTCTTTGAATGCTTATGATACGCCCCTTTTCGTGAACACTTAGGGCACTCAGCATCGATAAATCGCAATGCAAAGAGGAAGTCCAAGCAATGGTCGTTGGAAGAGAATCGCCGCATGAAGTCCTGAAGATGTAAAACCATAGTAGATGATTCTCGGCTCTCTACAGCGAAGCGTCAAGTCTTCTGCGTACTATCTTCAGCTAGATGAAACTTGACCCACCACATGCTCTACACCTAAACTTTGGATTCTTAATTTCTCTCATCATATTATGAAGACGTTCATGGCAACATTCTCACTCGTACTTTCTACTGCTCTCCTTGGAGCATGTACAACAACTATTACCGAAGAAGAAGACAGAGTATTACCTGAAGTAGAAGAAATGATGGATGAAGTCGCTGCAGCAGACACCGTTACTGCAGATATGGATGAAAGCTACATCGCATTTACAGGTACAAAAGGTGAAGAAAAAGTGCACGAAGGAAAGTTCAACCAATACACCTTTTCAATGAAGAGAGAGGAGGGAGAGCCAAAAAGCATCGAACTTGAAATAGGGATTGGCAGTATGGAAACAGAGATCGATGGACTGACAACGCACCTACTCTCAGAAGATTTCTTTGACGCAGAGTCATTTCCTACAGCAACATTCAGTTCAAAAAGCATCGAGCCAGTCGTAGATAATACGTACACAGTCACTGGAAATCTTACGATGCATGGCGTGACAGAATCTGTCACTCTCGATGCAACAATCACTAGCGCTTACCTCACTTTGCGACATGTTCTTGACCGTACAACGTACGGTATAGGTGACCCTGAGGCACTCGATACAGCTGTGCCACTCGATGTGAAGATCGTGTTTGAAACGAATTAGAGTCAAATCTGCTGTTATCAGTCATTGTTATGGTAGCCCGTAGGGGAATCGAACCCCTGTTTTCAGGATGAGAACCTGATATCCTAACCACTAGATGAACGGGCCAACTCGGGCAGTATAGGCAGGCGTGACAGACAAGCAAACAAATAGACGCAATCATACTACTCATGATAACATCCAATTAATCTCAGATTCTGATAAAATCACATACTTCCTTCTACCTAGTGGTGCATTTCAAAGTTCAGCGGGGGCTTTATTCTTTCGAGTTAATATGATGGGTGCACTTCGGAAAATCATGACGTATGTAAGATCTAATTGCCACAGAGATAGTAATGACCGAGTATCCTCTCGTGTAAACGAGCGCAAACTCAATAGTATTATTGGTAATGCTAAAAAAACTAAGAGTTTTAACAATTTGGATAATGATCGTGATGAAAGTTTTGGAAAACTTATCACTGAGCTTTCAAAGGAGTAGTGTAATAGCCGATGGCTATTGTTTATCTAAGCATTGAAGATTGTAAAACTAGGTGTTTCCCCTATATCAGAAATCACCTATATCATGAGTCTGTACCTGAATATGAAACAGATGAAAAAGGTGTAGGAAAGCTTAGTTCTGCTTTAGATTTTTTCCAAAACGATGAGCTGTATCCAACCTTCTTTCACAAAGCTGCTTATATGTTTTGTTCTATTTCCAATAGTCATGCTTTTGTGAATGGAAACAAAAAATTAGCAGCAACAGTATTACGATATTTTTTAGCTGACAACCATGTTAAAGCCTTGGAAACAACCACAGAATCATGGAAAGAGTTAACTAATATTTTCTTTCCTAGTTACGAATGGAAATCTATTGATGTAGGTGACCCCCTTCTACACCCTGCTATATAATCTATCTCTTATCGCAGCAGATAGCCAACTTAGGCCAGGTATAGATTTTGATCAGTGTAAAGGGATTCTAAGTATGTTGTTCAAGGCTATCTTTGAAGTGGAAAAACAACTGAATCATAAGTTCCATTCCCACTAGGCATGAACAAGCTCCAGCCTAGCCAAATACGGGCTACCACCTACGCATGATGATACCCACTCGCCTTCTGGATCTGCTGTGCACGATAGAGTTGTTCCAAAAACAACAGTCTGCATAACTCATGCGGGAGTGTCATATCACTGAGTGACATCTGACTTCCTTTAGACCGTACGGCATCGTTCAAACCAAACGCACCACCAAGCACGAAGATGATCTGCTCTCCGAGGTCTTGTGCATCGGAGATAAGCGAAGCGAAGTCTACAGAGGTACGCTGCTTACCACGCTCATCTAAAACGTAGATAACACCTTTACGCTTCTCGAGTGCATCCACCAAACGACCACACTCTTCTTCTCGCTGCCTCGAAGGATCTTTCTCCTTACTTGCAGGAAGCTCGACGATGTCGAGCCCGATGTCGTGCGCTAAACGAAGTCCATACTCTTCGCATCCTTCGCGAAGCCAAGAGGACTTGATGTGGCCTATACAGAGAAGAGTGATATTTTTCATGATTATCTTTTGTATCTTGGGATTTGGGATTTTATAGATTATTTCCTCTGAAGAACACTAACAGTCTCTATGTGTCCTGTGTGAGGGAACATATCTACGGGTTGTACTGTACGGAGTTCGTAACCGTTCTTCAGGAAGAAGCCAAGGTCTCGAGCAAATGTTGCCGTGTTACAGGAGACGTAGACGATCTTCTGTGGCTTATGTGCGATGACTGCCTCACAAGCAGCTGGGTGGAGACCTGCACGAGGAGGATCCACAATCACAACGCTGAAGTCGTACTTACCTCCAGGCTTGAGCTGCTGTGCGAGTACCTGTTCTGTACGTCCTTTGTAGAAGCTGATGTTTCCGATGCGGTTTTTCCCTGCACTTCGTAGTGCATCGTCTATTGCCATCGGATGACTCTCTATACCCACAACTTTTTCACAAAATCGAGAGAGATACTGACCGATGGTTCCCATACCACAGTATGCATCGAGGACAACATCACGAGGATCTAAGTCCGCTCCCACGCGGATAGCATCGTACAACTTCTCCGCACCAAGCGTGTTCGTCTGGAAGAAGGAGAATGGGGAGATGTCGAATGTGAGATCGAAGAGCCTCTCAGAGATGGTGCTGCCACCCACAAGTGTGTGAATGTTTGGTGTCTCTGGACGCTCGCGGTTCCCCATGTTTTCTATAACAAGGAGGGACTTCATACCAGAACGACCACTAAAACGCATGAAGTGCTGGAAAAGTGGTTCAAGTTCTTTCTTCCGTGCTTTCACGACGAACGCAAGCATCTCTTCTCCAGTCTGCACTCCTCTACGGAGAAGTAGAGAGCGCAACATACCACGTTGTGTCTTGGGGTTAAAAACAGGGAGATTGACCTCCGTCATAAACCGACGCACGTCACTAAGAAGTGCTGAAAGCTGTTCATTATAGAGGTGACACTCTGTGACAGGCATGACAGTTGTCCATTCTCCAGGTTGATGAAATCCAATTGTTGGCCCTTCATCGAAGTAGATCTTCTTACCGCCTTTATCTTCGCTACGCATAGTTTCATATCCAAAGCTCATCTCTAACTTATTACGATAGTTGAAGATCTGTGGGCTTGGTATGATCTTCAGCACACGCCCTGCAAGTTCAGCTCGTATCTCAGCATCGACAGGTGTCAGGTGCTCCAACGTTTCACGAACGATGTCCTCTTTGTATTTAATCTGCTTGTCGTAGGGAAGATTTTGCCAAACACATCCTCCACAATCATGAAAGTGCTTACAACGAGGCATAACTTCATCCATAGCCTTTTTGACGACTTTTAGCACCTTCGCCTCACAGAATCCTTCTTTTCGCTTTGTGATGCTAATTTCAACCTTTTGACCGGGTATAGAACCGGGGATAAAGACTGCCAAATCGTCTATACGAGCTAACCCTGCCCCTCCATGAGTCAGTTTCTCAATTGTAACGGTGTGAAGCTGTCCGACACAGACAGCATTGTTATCAGTAGTTGACATTGCTGTGGTATTGTAGTATAAATACTCTCCTTTTAGTACGTCATATGCGCGAAACGTTCCTCATCCTCATCACCAGTGGCCTTCTCCTAAGCGGTAGCACGCACATCGACGTGTTGACGCAATCTATTGTACCAGAGGCAGAGGCTTCCGCAAGTAATGCAAACGAAGAAATACAACATGCAGCACTAAAAGATAGTGTTGCAAGCCGTCGCTATAAGCGACTTCTCCATAACCGCGGAGAGCAGTTTAAGGCTATCGCCAATACGCCAAAGATCCACCCTGCAGTACAGAGTGACGACATCTTGATGAAACACCAGATCATCGTAAGTGAAGCACTCTATAAGATGCCTGTACGTTGCCAGAGTGCGCTGGAAAACTTCTACGTACGCTACGACAATCCCGAGCACCGTGGCCTAGGTGGTAAGTCTACAATCATCCTCACAGGTGGTGTAGGAGATGATGAGTTCCGTGCCCTCTTCCTTCATGAGTTTGGTCATATGGTAGACCTTGGTTGCCTTCAAGGGACACAAGATGCTGGTGTCAGCATTTTTAGAGACGGTGATGAGATCATGTTCAACAACGACCCGAGTGTCAGCTTCTATGCGATCTCTTGGAAAAACAACGAAACTCACCATGACGGTATTACTGATCTAGACTTTGTATCTGGATATGCAAACTGGGATATGTTTGAAGACTTCGCCGAAAGCTTTACGTACTACTCTCTCCACCGACGTGCGTTTTATAACCGTGCACTTGAAAACCCAATACTTGCCAAAAAGTACAACTGGTTCGTTCGCAACCTACCTGAGCTACAGGTCTCTGCACAGACAGAGCATGTGTGGGCAGGACAGATCCCATGGGATACAACGAAGCTTGCGTATAACTGGCTGAAATAACACCGCATTGCTATCATCTCACCATGCAGCGTTACCGCACCCTCCTCAACGTATGGCTCCTCAGTGATATAGCTCTCTTTCTGGGTGCATACGCCTTAGCCTACTTCTGTCGTGTAGGCTGGATACTCTCTACAGACTTCCCGTTCGATACACACATGACTGTAGCGGCTATCATCGCTCCTTTTTGGCTGATCGTCCTGATAACCACACGCACATTTAGCCTCACACGTAACCAATCAACACTCCGTAACTTCGCATACATCATCTATGCCGCAGTGATGGGCACTGCCCTCTTCACCCTGACATACTACTTCCTCTATGGAGCATTCTTCAGTCGCCTACTCTTAGTCTACGCCATAGCATATACGATCCTCTTTACCATCGTCTGGCATATCCTATTCGAAAAACTCATGCGCAGTGCTCTACGCAAAGACCCTGCGGTATTTCGAGCACTCATCATAGGAGTCACACGTGAGTCCAAAAGACTGATCAAAACTCTCAACGAGACAAAGAACCCCATCACTCCTGTAGCTATTCTCGATGGACGTGGAAGCAAAGACAAAGACATCGATGGTGTTCCTGTAAAAGGAAAACTCAACAAGCTCGAAGAGGTACTCCAAGAAGACAAGATCACACACCTGATCCAATGTAGCGACCTAGAGCAGTCTCTCAACCTCCTCGGCGCGTGTCGTAAGCAAGGCATCACCTACATTCTCCTACCATCTGTACTTGGTATCGTAGAACGTGATGAGCGCGTAGAGTCTCTAGAAGGACAACCCGTGACTATGGTCGCTCCAAAAGAAGGATGGTGGACGTGGTTTTTTCGTTAAACGGAGCCAAGGGTACCTACATATTTTACCTTGGACCCTTTGGCAACCATTGGTACCTTTCACGCTTTCAGTTATCTCAATATTCATTCATACTCATTATCAATGAGAGCCTTCATCCTCGCCGGCGGATTTGCAACTCGCCTTTGGCCACTCACAGAAAAAAGAGCCAAGCCGCTGCTTCCACTAGCAGGCAAGCCTCTTGTATCACATCTTGTAGAACAGATCCCTGCAGAAGTCCCTGTCACTGTCAGTACCAATGCAGCACTTAGGGAAGGGTTTGAAGAATGGAAAGCCACGATGAACCGTCCTAACCTTACGATCATCGTCGAAGACACAAAGAATGATGACCATAAAGTCGGAGCCCTTGGAGCTACAGCACAGTGGATAGAGCAAGAAAGTATAGATGATGACATCCTTCTCCTCACAGGAGATAACTACTGTGGATTTTCCATCCCTGACTTTCTGCAAAGTGCTACAGCTGGAGTACCACTTGTCGCTGTACATGACCTCCAAGACAAGCAAAAGGCTAGTGCCTTCGGTACCGTGATCATCGAAGAACTCAGAACTCAGAACTCAGAACTCAGAACATCAAATGTCATAGGATTCGAAGAAAAACCAAAAGAACCAAAGACATCTCTTGTCAGCACAGGATGCTCACTCCTTCCTAAGGAAGCGCTTTCAACAGTAAAAGAATATGCAAAGCAACACCCAGACAACGTCGGAGGGATCTTCGAAGAGTTTTTGAGACGATCTATCCCCGTCGAATGCTACACGTTTTCCGAACCATGGTTCGACATCGGGTCTTTCGATGCGTATCTAGAGGCATCTCAGGCACTGACAGGAGAGAATGTCGTGCTAAATGAACACGTCACGTTCGAGAACAACACTTGTGAGGGCTCTGTTGTCATCGGAAAAGGCTCATCTGTACAGAACTCTGAGCTACGGAACGTTATCGTCTTCGAAAACTGCGATATAGACGACTGTATCCTCGAAAATTGCATTATCGATAATAGCTGCATACTGAAAGGAATAGAGCTCAATGGGAAGATGCTCAGGGCTGACACTCAACTAACAAGCAAGCTGTGAGCTATATATTCTTCGTATGAGAAAATTCCAAAATACTGATACTAGCCCCTCTTTGGAATTTGATATTTGGAATTTCATCTTTTTAAAGGTATTTATTTCCAATTATATTGAGTTTCCCTACACTCTTATTCGATGAAACGTTTTCTTGTATCACTGGCACTCGTACCACTTTTGGTGGCCTGTGGAAATGCTTCTGTTACATTCGTCGTAACGACAGATGTAGAACAAACAGAACGAAAGGTTCAGATACTCTCTGCAGGTCTCCGTGTCATAGAGAGGCGGATGGCAAGTATGGGAGAAGAATTGATCAATCTAGACCTTAGAAATACAGATACTGGTGCTGAGATCGATATCGCTGTTGCTAACCAAGAGCCTATCGATAGCCTTGTCGATGTCATGACAGAGCCATTTAACCTTCGCATCATGAAAGAATCTGGACAAGAAGACGCTCAGATCGTTGTAGAGGGACATGGTGGATTTATTAATACTCCTGTAAACGAAATGCACATAGATTGGCTCCATGCAGCCGAAGAGCCAGGTGGCAAAGGAAGAATAACCATCACCTTTACAGACGAAGGTCGCGAACTCATGAGTGATGTGTTTAAAGAAAATATAGGTAAGTCCATTGGCCTCTTTGTCCGCAATCAACTCGTTTCCAAACTGCTTGTAGAAACCGATAAGGTCCTCGATGACATCATCATTACAGATATACCAACAGTGCAACTTGCAAATGTCTTTGCTGATGATATGAACGTTGGCCTACACGCAACATTCATAACACTTCCTTAAGGTTATCATGGCACGTCGATCTTTCCACAAGCCTATCATCGTTTATCTTCTTGCTGCGATCATCGTCATCGTTGCTGTTCCACAAAACTCAAAACAGTGGGCACCCAAGTTTCTTCGCGATGCCAGACTGCACTTTGGGTTGGACCTTGCAGGTGGTACACAGCTAGATTTCCGTATCTCTGAACAAGAGATCCGAGATCAGATCTCCCAGCTTAAAACAGAGATTACTCAAACAAAAGCATTGGAAGGATCTAGCGAGGCCGTCGCTGTACTCGAACTACAGGTAACCAACATGGAAGAGCAACAGCGTACACTGGTCGAATCCATCCGTACTGTAATCGAAAGAAGGATCAACGCTCTTGGCGTTAGTGAAGCAGTGATCACACCTTCATACATCGGTAATGAGAAGCACCTCCTTGTGGAGTGCCCTGGTATCGTAGACACGCAAAAATGTATAGAAACTGTAGGAAAGACGATCAAACTAGAGTTTAAAGAAGAATTTACTGAAGCTACAGATGAGTATCAAGATGAAGTTCGTACTCGTGCAAAAAACGCAAAAGCAACTATCCTTGCAAAAGGTGGCTCACTCGAAATAGTAGGACAGGATCTTGGAGATGAGCTTGGAATCGCATATGTAGAAGAGGGCCGCTACTTCCGTGACACTCTTCCCGAAGGACTCGAAAGTCTCTGGAACAAGAGCCCAAACGGACAACTCTATGAACAAACAGGTACCATCACCTCAACGCAATCAGGCCCAGACGGCAATCCTATAACGAGCGAGATTGAAGGGATCTTTCTCTCAGAAATCACAAGAGCACGCACTGAAACAGGTCGAGTGATCACAGACCCCGGCAATGCACTGGCGCGACTCGCTCTGGACAATGCTGACGCAAAGCATGCCACCCATGACAACAACACTCTCGATGATTCTGTACCACCGCAAGTAGCTGCTGTACTCCACAGTCTTGAGCCGGGGGCACTAAACACTGTCACAGTTGCAGAAGATGATGTGCGCCTACTGTTCCTTGAATCCTTCGCAGCAGGACGGGAAGAGATGTCTGCTAGCCACATCTTAGTTACCTACAAGGGTGCCACCTCAGCAGCCTCCGAGATCACACGAACAAAGGAAGAGGCTCTTGCAAAAGTACTTGAGCTAAAGAACACACTCAATGGAGGTGCAAGCTTTGCAACTCTTGCGCAAAAAGAAAGTGATGGTCCTTCTGGGGAAAAAGGAGGAAGCCTAGGAACATTTGGTCGAGGCACTATGGTTCCTGCATTCTCCGATGCAGCATTTGCCCTAAGTAAAGGGGAGATTACTCCACCTGTTGAAACAGCTTTTGGGTATCACTTGATCAAAGCAGATAGTGATCCTGTTTCAAAGAAAGATATAGCAAGCTACCAAGAGCTTCTAGTTTCTGGAAACAATGCTGGAGAAACAACGAAAGGATTTTTGGCTCAACTGCAAAACGGTGAGGTACGTAGTACAGAAGAAATGGTATTTATACGATCACTATTCTTCTCACTTCTTCCTACAGGATGGCAAGACACACAACTCGATGGAAAGAACTTCAGAACTGCGACAGTCACACTCGATCCTATTACCAACATACCTGTAGTACAGATCAACTTTGACGACGAAGGTGCAGACCTTTTCCAAGAACTCACTGCTCGCAACATCAACAAGCGCATTGCGATCTTCGTCGGGGGAACACTTGTGTCTGCTCCTACAGTCCAAACGGAGATCAGTGGAGGTACAGCTATCATCACAGGAATGCAGAACTTCGATGCAGCAAAATCACTAGCATCTGACCTGAATACAGGCGCTATCCCTGCGCCTATCTACCTCGCAGGACAGCGGACCGTAGAAGCCACTCTAGGGGCTACAGCACTACGAACATCTCTTCGTGCTGCTCTTATCGGTATCATCATCCTGATGCTCTACATGATCATTGTGTACCGATTCCTAGGCCTCCTTGCAGACATCGCCTTGAGTGCATACGCGATCATCTTCTTCGCTATCCTCAAGATGCCTCTCTTCCTCATCTCAAGTGATTACATCGTTCTTACATTGGCTGGTATGGCAGGTATCATCCTGAGTATTGGTATGGCAGTAGATGCCAACGTACTTATCTTCGAGCGTATGAAAGAAGAGATGCGTAAGGGCAAGCTTCTCTCGACTGCTGCAGAAACTGGATTCAAACGTGCATGGCCAAGCATCCGCGACGGAAACGTCTCGACACTTATCACCTGTGCCATCCTCTTTACGATCGGTACATCCATCGTTCGTGGATTTGCTATCACACTTGGTATGGGAGTGATCCTCTCTATGCTTACAGCGATCTTAGTCACACGACTTCTCATACGTAAGGTCGCAGAAACCCCCTTAGGGAATCGTCCCGAGTTGTTTGGTGGAAAATAGTTCCATTTATGATTCAAAATATACAAGATAACAAGATACAAGATACAAAACTAAATGCCTCATTACCCATTTGCATCTTGTCTCTTGTCTCTTTGAATTTTCAAATGGTATCTTGTATCTTCAATATATGTCAGATGTAATAACCATTCACGACCTAGAAATTTGGACCCACATAGGTGTTCCAGAAAGTGAACGCGCAAGTCCACAACGTGTTCTTGTGAGTGTAGAGCTTTCTCTCGATACTAAAGAAGCTGGCCAAAGTGATGACGTCACCAAGAGCATCGACTACGCCGATATCGCAAAGCAGATACTTGAGCTTGCAAAGACTGAACGTAAAACTATTGAGTGTCTTGCAGAAGACATCGCTACTTCAATAAGTACCACAACGAGTAACGCGCAACGAGTAACAAGTAACGTTCAAGTAACCGTAACCAAATTCCCCCTCCCCGAAGCCAAAGCTGTATCGATTACGATCAAAAGATAATGGCACACGTAGCTATAGCTCTTGGTAGCAACATCGAACCAGAGGTTAATCTAGCAATCTGTGCTAAGCATCTACGAAAACACTGGCCAAAGATTCGCTTCTCATCTGTATACAAAACCAAAGCACAACTCCACGAAGACCAAGAAGATTTTTTAAATGCCGCAGCTGTATTTGAAACTGATCAATCTCTCGAAGAAGTAGTACCAATCCTCGAAAGCATAGAACAAGAACTCGGCAAAGCGACTCCTTTTCGCTATGGCCCAAGGACAATTGACATTGATATATTGCTATATGGAGATATCGAAACTCGAAACTCGAAACTCGAAACTCGAAACATCGAAGTACCACACCCTCGCATGCACGATCGTCTCTTCGTTTTGGCTCCTCTCTGCGAGATTGTTAACTCCGATGAGCAGCACCCGGCACTTAAAACCTCGTGGGACGACCTACGGAAATCTGTAGAGGATCAGCCAATAGAGAGCACTGAAATGACACTAAATAAACAGGAATAAACGATTCATAATTCAGGATTCTTCATTCATAATTCTCCCATGGAAGACCTATTTGCATCTCTCTTAAAGCAGCTCGGAGAAGACCCTACACGTGCAGGGCTACTCAAGACCCCAAAGCGCTGTAGCGAAGGCTACAAGTTCCTGACGAAGGGCTACAGCGAGTCGCTAGATGATATTGTGAACGATGCCCTCTTCCCTTCTGACACAGATGGCATGGTCATCGTGAAAGATATAGAGATGTACTCGCTCTGTGAGCACCACCTGCTCCCTTTCACAGGCAAAGTCCACGTAGGCTACGTCCCCGATAAGCATGTGATAGGCCTCAGTAAGATCGCACGCATCGTAGACATGTACGCACGTAGGCTCCAAGTACAAGAGCGCCTCGGCCAACAGATCTGCGACGCACTAGACGCTGTCCTCAAACCAAAGGGCATAGGAGTCGTCATAGAAGCAGAACACTTCTGCATGATGATGCGTGGTGTGCAGAAGCAGCACTCCAAAGCTATCACCAGCCAAGTACGCGGACTCATAAAGAGTGATCCTAAAACGCGTCAGGAGTTTCTAGACTTGATCCGAAACTAGTTCAACGCAAACTGTGCATCCAGATCTATACCAGCATCTCGCTTGAGTACTTTGTAGTATGCATCCTTAAATCCTCCTGTATTACCTGCCACTACCATCTGCTGAGCACCGTCGAAGCTCTCACCATTGCCTGAGAAGAGTCCACGCATGCGATTACTTGGCTGTGTGTACATACGATTGTAACTAGCACCTTCTGCATCTGGCTGCGCACGGATAGCTCTGTCCTCTACCACCGTACGTGCGGTATGACCTTCATCTATCGTAACTTCGTAAGCAATGTCATCAACGGTCTTTGCTTCATCGCCGATGACAACGAGATCTTCTCCAGAATCATCCTGTAATCCAATCCCCCTCATAAAGTCATCACTCGCACTTTGTAATTCTTCTTTGAATGCATCACTACGCTCTGCTATCTCCTCAGCTAAACGCTCTTGGAATTCATCTGCTGTAAATAGTGTTTCATCAAGGTTGCCAGGTAAGCCGTCACTTCTGTGCTTCGCTTCGTGGACATAGGTCCCTGTTTCCATCACACCTGTTCCGGCTTCGTTCATATGAATGTCTGACCCACCTGCATAGAACCCCCGAAGATTCGGTGCATCGCTGAAGAGCCGTACACTTCCATCTCCAAGCACTGCAGCCATGTCTGCTCGGTGATGCCCCATGGCGATACCCAGTAATCTTAAAGTATCGATAGAGGCATAGTGCTCTGCTATTTCAGTAGCCTGTTCTTCACCTTCAGACATCTCCGTCATACCTTGAATACGAGATGTTATCTCTCCAGCAACAGCACTCAAGTACTCACGACGAGATGCGACCTCACGGCGTGCTTGCCTGTGAAGATCGAATCCCATCGCTTCGTAGTCGATATCTACTGCCTCAAATGTCTCGGATAATGCCATAGTGAAACGCTAGTATTCCATAAAAATAGTAGAATGTATTATAACAGGTTACTGAAAGGTAAGTACAGGGACTTTTTGGCTTCTATTAGCCAAATAGTATGTGTTTACGATGTATAGATTTAAATGCAAAAGCATTTGATAAATAAAGGTTTAAGCTGTGCTGCGAAGCTGCTTCTCTTGTCATCTGTCCCTTGTGTGGACGAGGAGTTACGATAGTTGGATAATCTAGCAAGGAGTGCCAAGTGACCCGCAGGTCAGCTTGGTCGATAGAGCGCATAGATATGACTAGCAAATAACTCCGAGTGAGAACACAGATGACGAACATTCTTTTGTTTCTGCTGAGCTCGACGAAGTACTGATGGTTCAGAAAAGAATGAATGTAATGTAATAAATTATTGCTTCGTTATTTCAATAAATACATTCCACCTTTTTCGCGGAAAAAGGTGAAGCCAAAACGCCTGCCAGCCGAGCCTCACTCAGGACATGCTTGCTCATCATTACTGTTCGCACTTCGACCAAGCTGACTGAGGTCACTTGGCACTCAGTGACTAGATGAGCTACTTTATTTGTGCCTTCGCTCAAACAAGGGCGGCTGGCAAGAGGATTAGCAACTTAGGTTTAGAGTGACGTATCTCAATGAAAGACGGAATACTATTACTTCCGTTCCCAAATCTCACACGTAAACGCGTGCTCATTCTTCTCATCTTTTTCATGCTTCTTCTCAGAAACCAGCTTCCAATTTGCACCATCCAATTCTGGAAAAAGTATGTCCCCTTCTACACGTGCATGTACTCTTGTCAGATAAATACGCTCTGCCATAGGCAGTGCAAGGTTATATATCTCTCCTCCACCAATCACAAACGTCTCATCACTTGTATCTGCAGCACCGATAGCATCTCCAACACTGTGCACTACAGTGCAACCTTCATGCGACCAATCTTCTTGCCGTGTTACGATGATGTTCTGACGCCCCGGAAGTACACGTCCGATAGACTCAAAGTTCTTGCGTCCCATGATGATGGGGTGCCCCTTCGTTTTCTCTTTGAAGTATTTCAAATCATCTGGAAGATCCCATGGCAGCGCATTGTCACGACCGATGACGTTATTCTCCGATGCTGCGACGATAAGACTGATCATACAGCGATAGGAGCCTTGATACTTGGATGTGGATCGTAATTCTCTACAGCGATGTCGCCGTACGTAAAGGAGAAGAGATCTTTCACCTCTGGATTAAGTTTAAGTGTGGGGAGCGCCCTTGGCTCTCGTGTCAGTTGCTCATGTGCTTGGTCTAAGTGATTACTATATATATGTGCATCGCCAAGTGTATGAACGAAGTCTCCTACTTTCAGATCACATGCCTGTGCAACCATGTGTGTAAGGAGTGCGTACGATGCGATGTTAAAAGGCACACCTAGGAATATATCTGCACTGCGTTGGTAGAGCTGGCAAGAGAGTTCGCCATTGGCGACATAAAACTGGAACAAGCAATGACACGGTGGCAGAGCCATCTGGTCTATAAACGGAACGTTCCATGCAGAGACGATGTGGCGACGAGAGTCTGGGTTTTCTTTGATGTTCTTTACGACATCAGAGATCTGGTCCCAGTGCGTTTCACCAGGCCCTGGCCAACTCCTCCACTGGTAACCATACACAGGTCCAAGTTCGCCGTTATCATCTGCCCACTCATCCCAGATACTTACACCGTGATCTTGGAGGTACTTCACGTTTGTATCTCCCTGCAAGAACCACAAAAGCTCATGAAAAATAGACCGTGTGTGGAGCTTTTTGGTCGTGACCATAGGGAATCCTTCACGCAAGTTAAACCGCATCTGGTGGCCAAAAACACTCAATGTACCCGTGCCAGTTCGGTCTTCCTTTTGGCAACCTTCATCGAGCACTCGTTGGAGGAGATCGAGATACTGTTTCATCAACATAAAATTACACCTATTGCGAACTTGGAGCGAGGAAATCACTAAAAAACTTCGTCTCTAACTCTACTCCCAGATTTCCAAAACTTGTATTCATGACAAGGTATGACTCAAATGCTCTGAAAAGATTGTACTGGAATGCAAGAGCAGTAACGATGAGGATGATTCCCGATACTTGCTTGATCCTCCCACTATATTGACTAAGAAATCGTACAGAGTGCACTGCTGCCTGTCCTCCATAACCGATAAGTAACAACGGTACCGCTGTCCCGAGGCCATATGCTGTTAAGTAACCAAGTGCCTGAAGCCCTGGCTGCTCTGCAACAAGTGTGAAGGCAAAGCCTAGTGCAGGCCCAGCACACGGAACCCATACGAGTCCCATCGTCAGTCCCATGATAAATGCAGTGAAAGGAGAATCTTGTCCTAAGCCATCTCGTGTAGCACTTTGTACATCTGTCCCCGTTTGCTGCAGGCGCGTTGCGACCTTACCTCCTATGAGCATAGCTATAGCTCCAAGAACCGCAGCGATAGCCACTGCTGTCATTCCTATGTCTGCAAAGAACCACGAGCCAGCAACAGCCCCAACAAGATGAATATTTCGTTTGTGAGAAACAAACCCTAGACCAAAGAGTAGCAATGCATAATACGTCCCTATACGAAGATAATCTGCTACCTCTACAAACTGTCGTAAGACGACAAGAAGTAAGAACGTAAACCCTACAAAGCTCACAAGCATCCCCGCGACCGTCAGCAAGGGCCGCAGCTTACTGCGACCTGCGATGCTGACACCAAGTACTATTGGGATTAGTGGCAAGATGCACGGCAAAAGAATGGTGAGCATCCCTGCCGAAAAGAGAATGAAAAATAAAGACATTACCCCTCAATCATAGCACGAAGTGCATCCTCCGATGGAAAGCTCTTAGAACTGACCTTGTTTCCTGCTCCATCGATAACGACGAATGTGTCTTGCTGTACAACACCAAAGCGACTCTTGAGTTCCGACGCAGTGTCGTAGTCAATCTTATAGGTAGAGAGTGGAAAGTCTCCTGTATCATAGAAATTGTTCAAGAGAGCATCGTTTTTCTGGCAATAAGGACACCATGCTGCATGAAAGAAGAGAACCGCAGGTTCTCCATTACCGATGACACCATTGTAGTAACTGGTATACGTACCAACAGAAGCAACCGTTGGGATGATGACAACTGGTTCTTCAGCAGCTACAGGATCCTTCTCGAATTTTTCCGCCTCTACCTCTTTCATCGTCTCTTCATTTTCATGATCTATTTCTAGGGGATTCTCTGCAAGATCTTTCATGAGTTCTTCGATCAATACTTCTACCCTCTCCTCACTGTCAGTATCTGATAAATCTTCATGACTACATGCAGAAAATAGCAAAAGAGCACATAGTGGTAATATGAATCGTATTTTCATAAAATATTGGGGGAAATTCATACTGACTTTACTTCTTCTTCATGGCTTTTCCTAGCAAAAAACTCGGACACTTGTGACCGAAAACACATTCATCACACGCAGGATTGCGTGCGTCGCAAACAGCTCGCCCATGGGCAACCATAAGATGTGATAGCACAAGCCAATCCTCCTTTGGCGTCTTCTTCATCATATCGAGCTCTATCTGATTCTGCTCCTTCTTCCGTGTGAGACCCATACGTCTAAGAAGTCGAATATTATGCGTGTCTATAGGGATGCCTTCTATCTTACCAAATGCTGTTCCAAGAACTATCGCAGCAGTTTTACGCCCTACTCCTCGCAATGTCAGCATGCCTTTCATAGTTTGAGGAAGCTCTCCATCAAAATCTTGCAAAATCGTATGGCAGGTCTCTTGAATTGCCCTTGCCTTCATCCTGTATGTACCACAAGAGTGAATATCTTTTTCAAGTTCTTCTTGAGTAACAGCAAGATAGTCTTGTGGCTTCTTGTATTTGCGAAAAAGCGTTTTACCAATCGTGTTTACACGCGCATCTGTACACTGTGCAGCTAAAATAGTTGCGACGAGTAATTCAAGAGGTGTTGTCCAGTTAAGTGTGCAGTGAGCATCTGGATAGATTGCCTTCAGTTCGGAGAGAACTTCTGTAAGAGTTAACTTGGAAGTCATGGATTTGATTATGACCGAACTAATAGAAGACTAAAAGGAGACACTGTCTCATAATAATCTTCTTAGTCTTTTCAGTCCTCTTAGTCTTTTCAGTCCTCTCGTCAACAACAGTTGCTAGATCAGCAAGAGGAATCAGGTATAGTCAAACCCTATGAATAACCTTCCAAATTTCACTGTTTTTGACGTCGAGACAACAGGACTAGACCCACATAAAGGACATAAAATCATCGAGATAGCAGGCATGCGAATAGAGGGAGGCATCATACAGCAGGAGAAAATATTTGTAGAACTCGTAAATCCAGAACGTCTTATTCCTTGGGAAGCAAGACAAGTAAACAAGATAAGCGATGAAGCAGTAGAAAAAGCTCCAACTATTGATCAGATCCTTCCCAAATTCCTTGAGTTTGCAAAAGATTCGATCTTGGTCGCGCATAACGCACAGTTCGATATGGGCTTCCTCGAAGTAGAAAAAGAGACTTGCTGGGGATACACCGAACTTCCTCAGTGCCTCTGTACGATGCGCCTTAGTCGCGCTCTCTACCCTCATGAATTTCGCCACAACCTCGACATCGTCACAGCAAGACTTGGCTTAGAGTTCCCAAAAGACAGACACAGAGCTTTACCAGATGTCCTCGTAACTGCACAAGCATTCCTTAAAATGATAGAAGAAGGGGGAATAGCATCCCTTGGAGCACTTCAGCAAAAAGCGGGCCTGAGGCAGATGGTGGCCTAGAAAAACTGCAAACTGCAAAACTCTCGACAGCTGATATTTATTTGCGTTTTGCGTTTTGCGTTTTGCGTTTTTCCTGAGAGTATAGGAGTACATGGCAATTCTTCCGATCATCAAAGGCGAAGATTCCGCTGTCTTACGTACCAAGACGCAGAAGATGCCCCAAGTAACGAAAGAAGTCTTACGATTGATCAAAGACATGCAGCAAACAGTAAAAAAGGCAGAAGGGGCAGGCCTCGCAGCACCGCAGGTAGGAAAGTCTCTACGCCTCTGTCTGTGTATGGTCGAAGGAACGATGACGCCTATGATCAACCCAGAAATCACCTGGAAAAGTAAAGATGTATGGGAATATGAAGAAGGATGCCTCAGTCTCCCAAATACCTGGGTCAACGTCACAAGACCTGTGACGATCCGCATCAAGTACCTCGACAAGAAAGGGAACGAACAGGAGCGTGAACTTATGGAGATGAATGCCCGCGTCGTCCAGCATGAAATCGACCACCTCGATGGTGTGCTGATCGTGGATTATGCAGAAACATGATCCCTCCTTGCTTTCTGTAATTCTCGCATTGCATCTTCAGATAATGCAGATTTTGCTTTTTTCATTAATACTGAAACCTGATCGACCGTTTCGAGTTTTAGTACAGCACGTACTTGATCTGTTGTTGCATTGCACCCATAAAAGATCACCATAGCTTTCGCAGCCTGTGGATCTAATGAATGCAGCTCTTGTATCGTCATATCTCCTTCAGCCGGAGCAGAAACAACACTCCATCCTTCTGGAATCAGAGGCACTTCACCAGATGTCACCTCGCCACTTTCTCCATCAAACTCAGTAAAATGTGTAATGTCAGTCATACAAACTATGCAGCTTCAGGCAAACTCTCATCAGAACTATCCGCAGCCTCTTCAGTAGGCAATAGTGCTGTAAGCTTTCTTCTTGCAGATGCAATGACGCTACCAAGAGTAGATTCACTTATACCCATAGATATAGTGACATCGACCACAGACATGCCTTCAGCATATTTCAACTTGCACGCTTGCCGTTCTCGATCAGTAAGAAAATCTGCAAGAGCAGTGCGAGCTCTAATATCTTGATACGCAATTCTTCTCTCAGTAAGACTATTAGTTGTTATAAATTTAACTAGATTATCTTGGTCAGTCGGTTCTAATGATTGATATACATCTGTCATGCTGATTAGTGTACAGATGGGTAATACTCCAAGCAAATAAAGAATCACCTAGATTTTCCATCCTAGACTGTCGTTTTTCCCTTACAATACCATCGTGCCAGAGTTAGAAACTATCATCGGCCTAGAGGTCCATGCGCAGATGAGCACCAAGACGAAGATGTTCTGTGGCTGTGACAACGACGCTTTTGGCAAAGCCCCAAATACCACGGTATGTCCTGTGTGCATGGGGCACCCCGGTACATTACCTGTGCCAAATGGAAAAGCGATAGAGAAGGCTATGCGCACATCTCTCGCACTCAAGTGCACCATCAACATCAGTAATCACTTCGACAGAAAGCACTACTTCTACCCAGACCTCCCCATGGGGTTCCAGATCTCTCAGTACGACTTCCCTATCGCAAGCAAAGGCACTCTTCTCTACAGCGTGATGGATGCGAGTGGGCAGAAGGTTGCAGATAATATATGTGGTATCACAAGGCTCCACATGGAAAACGACGCTGGTAAACTCACACACCGTGGTACGACTACACTATGCGACTACAACCGTGCAGGGACACCTCTCATGGAGATCGTTACAGAACCAGACCTTCGCAGTGCCGACGAAGCTGTAGCCTTTGCACAAGAGCTTCGTAGACTACTCATTGCAATGGGTGCCTCCGAAGCAGATATGTTTAAGGGAATGATGCGGTTCGATGCATCTATCTCTCTCCGTGAAATAGGAACAGAGAAGCTCAACCCTCGTAGTGAGATCAAGAACCTCAACTCGTTTAAGGCACTAGATAAAGCACTACAGTATGAGGAGAAACGCCTTCGTAAAGCATGGGCTAACGACGGAGGTCCACTACCAAACGACATCACTGTCGGTTGGCTCGATGACCAAGAGAAAACAAAGATGCTTCGAAATAAAGAATCAGCAGATGACTACCGCTATATGCCAGAGCCAGATATCCCACCGCTAGAGTTCACACAAAAAGAAGTCGATGCTATCGCAGCAGATCTTCCTCTCCTTCCACAAGAGAAGAAGAAACAATACACAGACATCGGACTAGATGACGCTCAATCTCTACAGCTCATCGACCAATCTGCATTGCAGCTAATATTTGATGCGGTCTTTGCAAAGACAAATGATGCGAAGAGAGCATCGAGCCTTGTACTCACTCAGCTTCTTGGGTTCCTCAATGCACATGAAAAAGATGTATCTCAAGGCCCTGACAGCGAGCGCATGCTCGAACTTATTGGAAAGATCGACGATGGGACCATTTCTGCAAATGCAGGAAAAGATGTCCTCGAAAAAATGATCACCTCTGGGAAGAACGCATCAAGCATCATCGAGGAAGAAGGTATGCAGCAAATCAGTGACGACAGTGCTATAGAATCGATGGTTCAAGCTGCCATAGATGCAAACCCGAAGGCCATCGAAGACTTCAAAGCAGGAAACGAAAAGGCTATCGGTGCCATCGTTGGATTCGTCATGAAAGAATCCAAAGGGCAAGCAAATCCCACTATAGTAAACAAGATACTGCAAGACAAGTTAACAAACTCGTAACCCGTAACGCGCAACCCGCAACTACGACACCCTTTCCATATACTCCCCTGAGTCTGTATTCACCTTCACTATGTCTCCTTCGTTGATAAACAAAGGAACACTCACAGTAAGTCCTGACTCAAGTACAGCAGGCTTCGTTCCACCGGTAGCGGTATCACCTCTTACACCTGGGATAGTCTCTTTCACTTTCATATCGATAGCTGAAGGTATTTTTATGCCGATAGGATTTTCTTGAAACACTTGAGCATCAACCTCTTGTCCATCCATAAGGAACTTTGCACTATCACCAAGTATGTCATCCGTCAGTTCAAACTGATCATACGTCTGCAAGTCCATAAACGTGTGTGTACCTTCACCGCCATAGAGGTACTGGACTTTGCGGTAACCTACATCTGCAGGCTGGATCTTCTCACTCCCTTGAAATGTCTTCTGAACAACAGATCCTGTTATAAGGTTCTTCATCTTCGTTGCCATAACTCCACCTTGTCTTGCTGCTTTGCTAAATTGAGACCATGTGATCATATACGGATCTCCGTCAAAGATGATAGCTCTGCCTGGCTTAAGTTCTGCAATTGAATACATATAGATAAATGATACCCAATAACCTAGGTTCTAGGTTCTAGATTCTAGACTTTTTACAGAATCTTCCCCTCTATCTCCCATCGAAGCATGGTGATCTCCTTACGTACTTTCGCAGGAAAGTTCTCAGGACCGTCTGGAAGAGCAAAATAGAGTCTACGAAGGATCAAACCTTGATCTGGGTGAGCAGACAACGCACGAAGTTCTGTGACTAGCTGGTTTACACGAGACTGTTTCATGTGAAAGACAAAGATACGGTCACGAATACTTTGAACCAACTCATCAAGCTCTTGTTCTGTTAGATGAGCAACTTCTGCAAACGGTGTGCGTGTTGGAAGATACTGTGCCACTTGATCAACAAGCTCAGGATCTAAGATAGCGATACGCCTTTCATTGTTTTGTACTTCTTTGGCGAATTGAGAGAGTAGAGCCATTATCTCTTTACGAAGTCCTGGCTGGAAACCAGATGTTTCATCTTCAAGAAGAGCAAGATGTGGCTGCATTTCTACCCATGCTTCGTGAATATTGGCGACAATATCGTTTTCTAAGTCTGTAATCAGACCCATCAATCGATCCATGAGCAAGATTCCTTGCAGATCAGTTACGCTTATCATGCTATCCATTTCGATACTTGCTTCTAAAACAGCCTTCTTCAAGAGATACATATCATCAGCTGGTAAGGCGGCAGCCATATCTGCACTTGCCTCTGCGAAAGATTGCTGCAATAGAAACTGTGTTAGCACTTCATCACTTGTCTCTCCTGCAAGAGCTACGAGTATAGACCGATATTCTGCTAAGGACTCAGAAGCAATCTCATTTTGATCTTCTGAGATAAGAGCTGCTGCTTCATTTAGTCGAGTATTTGCATTTGCGATGCGCTTATTAAGACGGTGCTCATCATCGAACGTAAGAAGTACATCCACAGTCTCTGCTATGCGTTTTACAGAGTAAAATGGAGATGTCGGCAAAATACCTGCAACAGCTACACGACGTTCATGCTGCAACTGAGCAATCTCACGTCGGTGCACAGCATCGCGTGCTAGGTTCTGAGCTGGCCAACTGTCTTGGAAACGAGAAGAGGCGATCTTTTTTACAAGCAGTACGTTACCTTCCCACATCTGCGTGCGTTCACCAGATACAAGAACAGCATCATGCCCCTCATGCTGCACTGAAACACGGCGGTCAAACACAGCTACATCAACGATGTCATCTTCTGCGATAGTCACACTTCCCTCATTAACAGTCACAAGACCATATGATGTTGATATAGTGATACCACGAACATGCGAAGGAACAAGTCCTTGTACCCAGAGTTCACCGGTGTACAGCGTCAACGTAGGAAGAAGGTCTGTCGCGACAGGGCCCAACCGACCAGATGTATCATGAATTTGAATGGTCGTGTTTGGTGCAAGACGAACAACAGCATCATCATGGAAAAGGATGCTCGCTTCACCAGAGTTTGTGCGAAGCAACATACCTGGCTCTACAGTAAACTCCTCCCCGACTGGCTGCCATAGACCAGCAACAGATACCGATACCTCCCCCTTCGTTGGGAGCATCATCACTGCGCTATCTGCAATAGTTGGAGATGCGATGAACAGCATTGGACTTACGCGTACCAGAAGAGTAAATACAGCAAAAGCTGCAACCCACTTCATACGTCGATATGGAACAGGAACTACAACAGCTGGAACCAAGCGTGCCAGAAGTTGTGTACGCAGTTTTGCTTGAAGCTCTTGAGATGGAAAGCTACGCATACGTGCAAATACATCAACAGGCACAGTATGCTCGATTCGTTTAAATACACGCTCCCAGATAGTCAGACCCTCATAGACGTTTGGCGTAAGGGCTGCATTAACCTCACGAAGCATGATAGTACTTGGAGATATACGGCGCTCTATCTTCTGCGCGATACGCTGCTTTGCCCCCTTAGGAGGAATGGTATCTGCGTGGAGCCTACGAATAAATGAAGGATTGGACATTGGTTTCACTAGTTAGAACGGTGGAACAGGGCTTCTGTTACAAAAAAGGAGAAAGATTACACATCAAGCGGAAGGAGTTCTTCAAGCTTTTTTAGAGCACGAGATTTAAGAGTGCGTGTCGCCCCCTCTCGCATGCGCAATACACGAGCCACTTCTTCATTTGGCAACTCTGCCATAAATGATAATTCAAGAATTTCACGGTAACGATCTGGCAACTTTTTCATGGCAGTTCGCACAGTGAGCACAAGATGGTGTCGTGTGACGCGATCTGCTGTTTGATTCAGTGGATCTTCATCCATCACCTCCTCCGGAACCTCTTCAATATGCTTCTGTGAGCGATATGCATCGATCACACTATGACGAGCTATGCGAAAGAGCCATGCGGAAAACGGCACTTTCTTTTGCGGTTTATACGTATGAATCTTCTCCCATGCTTTCACAAAAATATCAGCTACCAAGTCCTCAGCCATTTCTTTAGGAACACGAAAAGATGTATAGCGGTACATCGCTGTAAAATAATGATCATACAACTTACCAAATGCATCTGTATCGCCGTCCTGCGACTGCAATACGTACTCCTGCAGTGCCGATTCCAGAAGATCTTGGGAAGACATAGGGTGGGAGACTTGATTCTACTACACTTATAACGAGAATGGGAGCTAATTGTTACGATATAACAACTAGCCTAATTAGCAACATTTAGCGTAATAACAAGAAATAAAGGCAATAGAGGATTATCTGCATAGAGAATCAATAGCCTTAAATGGTATCAATACTTCTAAATCCTCTATTTCTTCTATTGCCTCTATTTCCTTAAAAAGCAACTACTCCCACTCAATAGTCCCAGGCGGCTTATTTGTCAAATCAAGAAATACCATGTCTATACCGTCCAATGACCTAATACGGCCAGTCATCTTTGCCAAAACAGCATCAGACAAGATCACTGCATTGGCAGTCATAGCGTCAACGGACTCGATTGGCCTCAATACCACCGATTGGCCGCCTTCTGTATTCCCAAATGGCAACAAAACGACTGGAAACTGCCAAATGCTCTCATACAGTCCAGCTTCCATCATCTGATCATGTACGATAGCATCTGCCTCACGAAGGAGATTTGCTCTCTTTGCAGTACAATACCCTGGTGTGAAGACTATTTTTTGAGGTGTGGAGTGTGATGTGCATAACAACACCCTGCTGATTGCTGGATCTGAGTTTGGGATGCGCGTAGCCAAGTCGCCAACATCTGCCATAGAACAATGGAGTGCCAATGCATGTCTGTACGTTCTGCCATCCCCTTGCACACCGACAGACTTCACAGGAAGAAGTGACCATGGCACAGAGATGTCTGGAGTGTAATCATCTACGATAAATGGTTCCTTGGCACAGAGAATACGGACACCAAGTCCGGGGCCTGGAAACGGGTGTCGCCATACGAGATCATGTGGAATGCCTAGCTCTTCTCCCAGTGCACGCACTTCATCTTTGTACAGATCTTTTAGAGGCTCGATGACGAGGCCTTTGTCTATCATCTTTTGTATCGCCTCCACACGATTGTGGTGCGTTTTGATCTTATCACTATGCTTCGTCGCACCTGTTTCTATCGTATCTGGGTAGATGGTCCCCTGCCCAAGCATCCATCCATCACCGCTCAAGTTCGTCTCTTCACTCACACGCTTTTGCACATCCAGAAATGTATTCCCGATAGATGCTCGTTTTTCTTCGGGTTCATAGACCTCTTTCAAATTTGAGAAAAATTCTTCAGATGCGTACTCAACACGCAAATTTGTAATGCCAATCTTCTCAAATTCTTCGAGGATGTACGTAATTTCATCTTTGCGCATCATACCCGTATCTACCAAGAGTCCCTGCACACGATCTGTTCCGAGTACTTGGTTCAGTAGTACAAACGCAACTGAACTATCGACACCACCTGAGACAAGCATAAATACATTGCGGTCTCCTACTTCGTTTTTTACCTCCTCTGCAACCTGCTTACTATAACTTTCCATAGACCAAGGAGACGCATCACATTGTGCTACGAAATTAAGCAGAATCTGATTCCCAAACTGCGTATGAGTAACTTCGGGATGAAACTGTACTGCATAAAAATGTCGCTCGGCATCGGCAAATGCAGAGTTGGTACAAGCATCTGATGTTGCAATCAGCTCAAACCCTTCTGGTAGGCGCGATGCCTCATCTCCGTGACTCATCCAAACAGTAAGATTCGAAGCACTCACATCTGTAAACAACGCACCACCATCACCCACCAATGCTATCTCTGTATGACCATATTCTTTTGTCTTTCCTTGGCTTACTTCTCCGCCGAGGGCTTGTGTCATCCACTGGAGACCATAGCAAATACCAAGTACGGGAATGCCAAGGTCAAATATCGCAGGGTCTGCTTGTGGACTGTCACTATCGTTCACGCTCTGTGGGCCACCAGAGAGAATGATCCCTGCAGCATCTTGTAGAGCACTTATAGGAGTATCTGCATCCATAATCTGGGAAAAAACACCCTGTCGCCTCACACGACTAGCAATGAGATGAGCGTACTGACCACCGAAGTCGAGAATGACGATACTCTTGCGGGCTTCCATGGACACAGTCTACTAGAAGTGACGCATAAAATAACACAATTTCTTCAAGTGAATACTCGTGGATTCTGTGACTTACGCGTAAAATGCTTGAGATCCAATTTTCTCTATGCCAAATACTCCTCGCCACGATCTCGACAAATCCTTAGTAGAACACTGGGGTGCTGGTATCAGCGATACTGTAGGTCGAATCAAAGGAGAAAATCACGTGCATAAAGATGAAACGGACACATTCCATTTTGCAACATCAGCGTTAACTATTCACGGACTACTACATGATAATATATTAGCTGAAACAAGAGCTGAAGGAGCATCGATACAAGAAATTTTGGACAGAGATATAGATCGTACATTTTTACATCGAAAACTACATAGAGATTTTCTTTGGATGGCAAAGTACTTCCCAGCATCTTTGCGCTCTCTAGCACATGAGAATATTCGTTCAACACTAAATCGCATCCTTACAGATATAGGAATAGACAATTCAGTATTTGAAATGGTAGATGCCGAAAGAGCAAGAATACTCTGTGTCGCTAGTATCAGCCCTCTCAACCTCCACTGGGGAGAGACAGACCCCGATGTCGACGATGCAGCGATGTTCAAAGTTTTACCAGAAGAAGCACATCGACACCAAAGGCGATATTTACAGATTCGCGACATATGGATGGAAAGACTGAGAGAACAATTACCAGATATAGACACTATAAATCGCTTTGATGCTGTAGTGAGAGAGGCATCAGTCGATAGAACAATTAGTGAAATACAAAGTCACTTTAGAGTACTACTGAATAACACGGAGCAGCCACTCCAATACGATCCACTGCCGGCAATCGGTGATGACGGCAACAGGGCAGCTGCCTAACCCTGTGCATCACGTTTTGCAAAAGCAACACCAGCCATAAGCCAGAGTGAATACGCTACTGCTGCTCCTTCCCAAGAGTGCAAGAACAATGCTGCTACAGAGATGCCAAGAAATGGCAGAAATACTTCTGGTGAGAGGATGTCGTTTGGCTCTTCTGTATTTGCGTTTGGCACATAGAGCCTGCGCAAAATAGTAAGATTCAAAAGTAAGAATACAAGCATGCCAACGACACCTAACTCTACACCTATCTGCAAGTACCAGTTCTCTGTCACAAATGGGCAGTGACATGCAGGCTCTACTGGCTGTACTTGTACACCTCCTGCAAACACACATAAGTTTGGCCTGTCCGCAGCCCAAGTAGTGTCTGCACCTGCACCGAGAAATACACACGCATCACTGACCCTATTACTTGCAGGACCTGCAGCACCAAGGCCTAATCCAAGAGGATTCTCTCGGATGACATGCATGGCATGAAGAGGCTTGAGTATATGGTCACGTGAAGAGCTAAGACGAATCAACAAATTTGGCGCAAGGACTACAACAAGAAGTAGACACATGGCAGTAAGTCCGGAAACTCGCAAGATATGTCGTACTGCTTCTTTGGCAGAAAACTGCATCAATACTGCAGTCAGTGCGATGACTGCGGCTGCTACCCACGCACTCCGAGAGAATGTCAGAAGAAGTGCCGTGCCAATCAGGAACAAGTAGAGACCGTAAAACCATCGAACTTTGCTCGAATTATTTTGTGGAAAGATCAAACGAATCAAACGGTGAGACGTATCAAATCTTGCCAATAACTCCAAGACACCTATGCTCCACGGTAGAAGCAACCAGAGTCCCAACTGATTTGGCCCACTCATCGTAGATTGAATGCGACGCATTCCACTATCGCCAATCTGCTGGAACGCAGCAAGTGGTCCACCTGGAAGATATAAAGAATGCAGGTCACTATACCCAAGCATGGTGAAGAATGACTGTGGCATGAAGAAAGTCAGGATACCAAACCCCGCAACTGCGCCTCCAGTGATCAAGATCACACGAAGAAGCAATACACGAAACCACTCAGACCAATCCACTCTACGTACAATCAAAAATATAATAAGCGGCAAGAAGTCATATCGGAAACCAAACGCCACCTGACGTAGTGGCAGCTGTAAGCGATAACTCAGTGCAGCTGCAATAGCTAATAGAGAAAGAATAGCCGCATCAGTCATGTCTATTTTTGGTATGTGGTATTTGGTATGTGGTATTTTCTTTGCCTGCCCGATGAAGCCTTGGCGTAGGCGGGCAGTTTTCAGTTTGCAGTTTGCAATTTCTACAATCGAAAAAATAAGTATCAAACCCAATACCAATTCTTTCCACAAAGCTAGTTCCGTAAGTGGTGCATGTCCTGGACCAATACTCAGTTTTGTTCCAAGTGTCACGATCAATGCATGCAAAGGCAACGCCCCTATCAGAAGTAGCGACAGTGATTCACGAAATTTCTGGATCATGGATGTGTTTTAGGAATCAAAATGCTTGTCGCGGCCGAAGACGGACAGTCGCTCCTCGTCTGCACGAAACACTCCTTCGCTCTTCAGAACATTCTCCACAGCATCGATACACTTCGCACTGACATCTGTGCCGTAGATCTTTGGTGCATTCTTCATCTCTTCGTTGTCCCATGCATATTCGACCATTGCTTTTATGGCTCCGCTATCAACAGGGGGTGCTATCAAGTTTCCTCCATTCATCGCAGACTCGCTACGGTCAGAACCGAAACGCAGTGTGACACAGGGGATTCCCATCACATTCATCTCTTCCTGCATCGACCCACTATCTGTCGCACACACTGCAGCCTTACTCATCGCTGCTATCACATCTACATACTCCGCCCATACAGGTGAGTAAATAAAGTTGGCGTATTTTGCATTGAGCTGGTCTACCTCCTCTTTGAGTCCAAAGTTTTCCAGTGCTGCTTCTGTTTTAAAGAGAGAAATAAGCAGTACCTTACGACCATCTTCTATAAGTGACTTCATCGCATCGTAGATAGCGCGAAAACGTTCTTCGTTACTACAGTTTTCACCACGGTGAATGCAAAACCGAACGAAGTCTCCATCTACAAGCTGTGGATGACGCTCAAAGACAGTCGCATCTCCCATACGATCCAGGGCCTCATGTGTCGCATCTGCGACAGAGTTTCCTACGATGATGATGCGGTCGTCGCAGTATCCTTCACTCAGCATAAATTCGCGATCAAGTTCTACAGGTGCCAAATGAATACCTGTTGCAGCCTCTGCGCAACGTGTATTGAATTGTTCTGGAAAAGGCTCCTGACTTCCGCGCTCCCAGTTGTTTCGATCCTGCAAAAACGCATGCCACGCAGATACATCTATGTCTGCATTCATCTTCCATTTGCTGTAATCAGGAGTAAGAGTGCGGATACCTGCTTCTACGTGCACCGATGCAAAGCGGTGGCAGTATGCTGCATTACTTGCAGCCATCGCTGTTGTCGTATCTCCATGAACATAAGGGATGACTGTCTTCCCCTTACTTTTTAATTCGCCAATAACATACCCAAGCCGACCGATGATCTGACTAACGACTTCATATGCAGCTCCGCGAACATTGAGGTTAAAATCTGGCTCCACACCAAACTCCTTGAGCATCCCTCCGCTAAGGTTTTCGTCATAATGCTGTCCTGTATGACCAAGTAAAACTAAATGACCACGCTTCTTAAGCTCACGATAAAGAGGGATCTGTTTAATGATATCTGGTTTTGTCGCGATCATAATGAGATGCACATTTTTCTGGTTCGAAGAACCAATCTCGTCGTAGAAATCCGATGATCTGTAGGTGATCTCTTGCACGAGCAATACCGTAGCGTATTGGACATAGAAAAGGCTATGAAAAACCCTCTCTAGTACAGAGGATTACACATACACTATTTAAGTATCTGCGCATATACTTAAATATTTTTATGCATCCAAAACCTACAACCTACAACCTATAACCCATAACGACATACACGTTACGACTGCATCTCCTCAGGAACCTCCAGTCCCATGATCTTCAAACACATTGGGGCGATGTCTTTTAGTCCTGTACAAACATCGAGATCTTGTTGAGAAACAGCGTCACTATGCACAAACGTCTGAACCTGGTTCGCTGTGTGACTAGGGCACACGGTGTCTGTCCCAGGGTAGATCATCTGCTCTGCATTGCCATGATCTGAAGTAACGATCCAGTCGTACCCTGCAGCCTCAATAGCAGTGAGAGCTTCACTGAGGTTACGATCCACCGACTCGCATGCAGTGATGGCTGCGTTGAGCTTACCTCCATGTCCGACGAGATCTGGGTTGGCGTAGTTCATGATAATAATGTCGTACTTGCCTAAGTTATCTTTTAGCGTCTGAGTTACTTGGTCTGCACTCATCTCTGGTGTGTCTGCATAGTTTGGTACTTTCGGAGACTCGACGATGATACGATCTTCTCCGACATACGGCTCGTGCTTCTGTGCATTGAAGAAGAAGGTAATGTGCGCAAACTTATCGGTCTCTGCGATGCGTAGTTGCTTAAGACCGTTCTGAGAAACGATATCTCCCAAATCGTTGTGCACTTCTTCAGGAGGAAATGCTACAGGCAAGTGG
>JAQBVR010000034.1 GCA_027623015.1 bacterium
GTAGCAGGGTCCTTCGTCGAGCTCAGGGTGACATCGTTTAGGCGATGTAGCAGGGTCCTTCGTCGAGCTCAGGGTGACATCGTTTAGGCGATGTAGCAGGGTCCTTCGTCGAGCTCCCTCCTTTACCATGGTTACGGACGACACGCAGGGTGACATCGGGATAACATCGCTTTGGAGATGTATGGCTAGTAGTAAATATATGCATGGCTATAAAATATGCTGCATAGCATTCTCATGATGAGCTTGAAAAGAACCGCCCCAAAGGCACCCCTAAAAAGGCAATAGAGACCCACCACCAAGACGCTGAGGGGGTTTCTGACGTATTCTCAGTACTACTAAGCTCCCCCAATGCAGCATATTCAGGTTCTAGATCAGATGAGCTGACAACAGGCTCCTGCCAAGACTTCAGCTTGGCTACCAGAGACTTCTTCGGTGGCAGATAGCAAATATTTGCCTGTAATGGAGTTGATGTAGAGGAGATACAGGCTTCTTGGGTGTTGTAGGAATATCCTTTCTTTATCTTTTCATATACAGCTCTTATGCGGACCTTCTCATCTGGAGATATCAGCCACACTTCATCACCAGAATTATTTAGAGCTAACTTGCTTTGGTCTTTCATAATTAATTCAAAAGCACCCGAGAGAATGCTGACTCCACTTATAGTCCACGGCCGACTCCCCCCTTCGCGGATGTCATCGAGGATCCAACCTGCTAGATCGACGTCTGTATTAGATGCATTAAAAAGTTCGATCCACTCTTGCTGACCGTCGAGTGGTGAAGGATAGATTTCGGAAATGATAATACCAGTGCTATAGGTAACTAATGACCCAGAAATAGATGAGATATCCTCTATTTCTTCTATTGCTTCTCCTTCTTTTTGTAACAAACTAGAAGAGCTACTCTCCGCTTTCTTCTGCGGCTTCTCTGTAACTAGTACGAATAGTCTTTCCTCGTATTGAACACAATTTGTGTTCAACTCTAAGCGGATCGTATACTCCCCTGGAAGTTCGATCTTATGTGAGCGTGGATTGCAGCTATCACTGGTAAATCCATCATCGAAGTCCCAACGGCACGATGCATCTTTGATGTTCCCCTCACGCACAACTGCTTGGAGGTTGATGCTGAGACTCCCCTCTCCTTTCGTATTTCCAGATCCTTGGATGTCGATATAGGGGTTCGTTTTTGGACATGAAGAGGTGGACGAGGTACTAGAGGTGGACGAGGTACTAGAGGTGGACGAGGTGGACGAGGTACTAGAGGTGGACGACGGAGTTTCAATACTGTGCTCAATAGCAAAGCCGGGCGTTCCAAGCATCGTAGATCCTTCATCAAATCCTTTGGATTCTGTTGCAGTCACCCAGTTGCTTGCGTCGTTTCCAGGTAATGAGAGATCTATACGCTCCATACTTGCTTTGAGCTCTGCGGAGTTTTCTCCTGCAAACGGAGCTCCCACTCCATCATCAACCGTATCGATAAGTGATCCACTTGCATCATAGAGTCGCAATACCAACTTGGTGTTTGGCAAAGAAACCGCACTCGTCACGTAATCGGGTTCTACGGCTAAGCGAGAATTGTCTGCATCGTAGTTACTGATAAGGAGAAATTGATCCTGCGCAATCGCTGCTCCGTACCCAAAGAGGATGATCACCTTCTCCTCGCCCTTACTATCCTGTGACGTGAGCTTCCAGTTATACAAACTGCCGCTTCCGGCAAGCTCGATGTACTCATCTGCAGTTGAGAGATCCGTACCCGGCCAAAGGACTTCGGAGATGACGACTTGGGCTAACGCTATTGGAATACAAAGAAATAAGGGGAATAAGAGGAATAAGAGGAATAAGGGAATCCTATTTTTTGAATGCATTTCTTAGCTTGGGAACAAAAGAACTTACCCTTCCAATTTGCTTTTGAAGCGTTTGAAATAATTCTGCTGCAAGATACTGCAAATCTTTCGCAAGGAAACACTGGTAATGAACCTCTTCCAAAGAAGCTAAAGACACTCCGAAGAAATATACTTTTTCCTTATGAGATCTCTTCGCATTCCCTTCTGCTATATTCATTGGAACGCTATACGCTGCTCTTCGCATCTGAGAAGTAAGACCGTAGCGCTCATCCTGAGGAAAAGATTTTGTGCATTTGTAGATAGAAATACAGAGTGAATGTGCCAACTGCCAAGCGATGATTTTTTGGTACGGCCTTTGCATATATTCATCTTGAATGAGGGGGATTTGCAAAGGTAGATCCCTTATTTCTCTTATTCCCCTTATTTCTCTTATTCCTCTTAGCTCAGGGCTCCCCCACGTTCCAAAACCACCCAGAACGTATGTACACATTTTTTGTACATGAACTACATAGTTACTCTTAAAATAGGCAAGGCAAAGATTATCTCAGCATCATCTAGCTCAGCTTCGATATTTTTGTGAACCTTTAAAGCACGAGCTTGAACTTCTGCTGAAACTCTAGATAGTATTTGTCCAACACGAGCTTTTGTAACTCCATGAAAAACTCCAATTTGGTCATGGGTCATTGGCTCAGTACCAGGCTCTAGTCCATATTTTTGTACCATCATCATTCGATCCCTTTCAACTGGGATAAGTTTTTATATCTTTGCAGCAATGCCTGCCTGCTTCTCATGGTCTATTTGCTGGCGCTCAAGTGATGGAGAATCATCTCTTACCCTATCCCACATGTCCTCCTTCACAGTAGTTTCATGCGCATTAGCCTTTTTTCGGCTACGTATTCCATCTAGCACTGCAGAACGAATACAATAAGTCGCGTACGTACTAAATTTTAGATCCTTAGAGAAGTCGAATCTGTTCACCGCTTCCATCAATCCCAAACAACCATCTCCATATAACTCCTCAAAGCTTGCAGAGTTCTTACTTTTAAACTTTTTAGATACACTTACAACTAGTCGTAGATTGCAACGTACTAACATTCTCTTTAGCTTTTCAGCCTGCTCAATATAGTAAGCAGTTTTATTCTTTCCTGTTGGTGTTTGTACTACACCATTTCTGTACTCCAATGCACGATGATAATAGTAATTCATTCTATTGAAATAGTATTGCTCTTCGGGCTTATTCAACTGTGGGATAGAATATAGGACTCCTAAATATGGTGGCATTCCCTCTGGTGGCTTCTCCATTTGTTTCCAAGTACTTTTTGGTTTCTTTCGCCCCACGATGATATTCTTGTATGCATTTTTTTTATCAAAGTCTGGATTATGTACGTATGCAATTTCCTTATCAGATAATCGTAAAGCTCTTTGTTTGTACAAAAGATCAATAATTGATTGTCGAGTTAATGAATAGCGAGATGCTAATAATGTGTAATCTGTGCCTTCACAAAAGTCACGATAGATATCATCTTTGGTTTCTTGAGTAATACTAGAAGAGCGTATTTCAAGCTTATCATCTGAGTCTTGTTCTCTGTATGTTCTCAACCATTTTTCTAATGCTGAGATGCTTAGATCTCTTTCGCTAGCAATCATACGCATCGCTTCCGATAGCGATAACGATTTGTCATCAGTAAGCAATGTATATAATCGCTCTATGGTTTCTGTTCGATAACTTTCAGTAGTGACTTTCTGGCCTTGTTGTTTACGAGTTTCAAGGTCATGATCACTCGCAAAACGTATTATATCTGCTAAGAGAAATTCTCTACTACCACCCTTCTTATTACTCTTTCGCGCTGGCAAACCTTCTTTAGTATGCCATCTTGCTACCGTGCCTATAGTTATACCAAAGTTCTCTGCAACCTCCTTCGTTGTTAGATACACAGGTTCAGAACTAACCTCATCTAATTCCTGAGGATCATCGACGAGAACTGTATGTACTAAAGCTAAAGGCATATACTGAATGAGGTTAGCTCGTATAGTGCTCTTTTAGCATTAAAAATGCAATTACGCTTTTGGCAATGTACTAAAAATGAATCTAATAGGCGTAGCGGGGTAATTTTAACTAACTTTACGTATAGATTGAGGAGAAACTCATAGGCATGTATACTAGATATGTTCCGCTTCTCGTATGAGAGAAGCGCCTTACACTCTCATTCGCTTTAAACTCTCTGATACATGACATATAGTCCGATTGCACAGTATGTAACGCTTAGAATGGCACTACGCGTCTCTCTCGGCAATGTCTAGTTTCTAGCGGTGTGGGAGGTTTTTCACCTTCTGACCCAATGCATTATGGAATCAATCATCATACTCGTAGTAGGAGCCGTCATCGGTCTCCTCGCTGGATGGTCGCTGTTTAGTAAAGGAAAAAAAATCAGCTCATCACTCCAAGCAGAAATAGATAGTAAAGAAAGCGAACTGCGTAAAGCAGAGTCTAAGCTTGGCAATGCCCAGAACGAGATCAAGGCTGCGGAAAACGAAGCCAGAGCAAGTGCCAAAGAGATCATCTCCGAAGCACGTCTCGAAGCACAAGAGATGAGCAACAAGCTCGAAAAGACCGAGGCTCGGCTTGAAGAGAAAGAGAAAGGTCTCGACGAAAAAGTACAAGAGATAGATCGTCAGCGCACTGCTGTAGCAAACCAGCAGAAGGACGTAGAAAATCTGAAGACTGAGCTTAGTGATGCCAGCGCAAAGCATCGTGAGGCGCTCGAAGATGTAGCTAAACTTACACAAGAGGAAGCAAAGAGCCAACTCTGGAGTGAGATGGAAGTAGAATATGGAGACCACTTTGCCAAACAGATAGACGTCCTTAGAGAAGTAAAAAAAGATGAGTACGAAGAAGATGCTAAAAACCTCATGGCAGAAGCTATGCAGCGTTATGCATCGGAAGTCGCTACAGAGTCTACGTCGACTATCGTCCAACTTCCTTCCGATGACATCAAGGGAAAGATCATAGGAAAGGAGGGGCGGAACATCGTCGCATTTGAAAAGATGACTGGTGTCGACATCATCATCGACGACACACCAGGAGCCATCATCATCTCAGGGTACGACCTTGCACGTCGTTATGTCGCTAAGCTCGCTATGGAGAAGCTTATAAAGGATGGACGCATACAGCCAGCTCGCATAGAAGAAGTCGTAACAAAGATGAAACAGGAAGTCAGCAAGATGATGCTGGAGTTTGGAAAGCGTGCTGCTTCTGAGCTCTCTATTACGAACTTCCCACAAGACCTCTTAAAGATCATTGGTCGTCTACGTTTCCGAACGAGTTACGGTCAGAACATCCTTAAGCACTCCGTAGAGATGGCCAACATCGGTCGCATGCTTGCTCAAGAGATCGGTGCAGATGAGCGCATCGTTGTAGAAGGCTGTCTCCTCCATGACATCGGTAAGGCACTCGATCACGAAGTTTCTGGAACACATGTAGAGATCGGTGTGGAGATCTGTAAGCGGTACAAAGTACGCGATGAAGTCATCCACTGTGTAGCAGCTCACCATGAAGATATCCCCATGGAAACCCCTGAAGCGTTTATCGTCGCTGCGGCAGATGCTATCTCTGGTGCACGTCCAGGTTCACGTCGTGAGTCAATGGAGGCGTACGTTCAGAGACTCAAGGAGCTTGAAGAGGTTGCCAAAAGTTTTGAGGGAGTCGAACGCGCATTCGCTATCTCTGCTGGTAGAGAAGTCCGTGTGTATGTTGATACAGGTAAGATCGACGACCTCAAGCAACAGGAGCTTGCGAAGGATATCGCCAAGAAGATCGAAGATGAACTCACCTACCCTGGTGTCATCAAAGTGAATGTGATCCGGGAAAGGAGGGTTGAGGTACAAGCAACCTAAAGACCTAAAAGAGCAAAAGGACTTAAAGGAACAAGAAGATTCCAAACTCTTGTCCTTTAGGTCTTTTTTGTACTATTGGTATTTTTGTTCTTTCCTTCTATTATTGCATAGATATAGATATTAGTGTATAATATACCTAATAAATACCAACAAAAACTATGCGACTCAGTAAACTACTTTTGCTTCTTGGTGTGATATTTGTCACCGCAACGGCAAGCGCACAAGCAGAGAATGACGATCCTCTTACATTTTATCGCAATGGAAAAACCGTAGGGACTGAGGAGCCAAAGATAGACATAGAGTCTCTCTTGGAAGCAGAGATCGCACGAGATGAAGCAGAGATGGGAATCATAAATAATTCAATACTTGAAGAGCCAATTCTCGGTGCCATCATCGATGATGACCCAGAGATGAAGCAACTCCTTGAGAATAATGCGTCTGGTACCGTTCAGGAATCTGAGGGAGTCGTTGCAGATGCACCAGAACCAGAGGAAGTGCTGCAAGCAGCTGCACCTGTAGAAGAATCAGGTATGGCTATGATGATAGTAGGAGGAATTGTAGTAGTATTTGCTGTTGGTATCACCTTCTTCTTCTTGATGCGAAAGAAGAAGAGTCCTACATCTGTCATTGCAGCAGGAACGCCTACTATTACTAGTAGTGGACCACAAGCTACATCAAATCGGTTAGAAGCTGCACTAGCCTCCATGGATGAAGATGAATAACTACCTACATACATCTCAGATGCACAAGCGTCTAATACTAGGTATAGGTGTACTGTCTGTCTTTACACTCGTAGCAATACAGTCACTGTCTAGTGTGCTCACTGCATCTCTTGATGACGTAGACCGGACTTCGTACGAAGGACAGGCTGCATTGTTTCTTGAAAAGCGAGACATCATAGATGGATTCCCAGACGGAACGTTTCGAGGGTACTTAAGTGTGAACCGTGTGCAAGCTGCGAAGATGCTTCTACTTGCAGGTGGACGAGATGTAAATCTGATTGCAACAGGAGGTGCACAAGCCTTTCCAGACCTTAGCCAAGGTGAATGGTATGAGCAGTACGTACTCAATGCTTTACGATACGGCATCATGCAAGGGTACCCAGATGGTACTTTTGGGCCAGAGAATCCGATCAATCGTGCAGAGTTTCTCAAGATGGTCACCCTAACCTTTGATCTCGAAAAACATCTGGAGTACCACTACACAGATGTACCAGACAACGTGTGGTTTGCGCAGTACACAGGAGCAGCAGAGAAGTACAACCTCTTCTTGTACGACACAGATGTTCTCAAGCCATCGGAGGCTATGACACGTAACGAAGTAGCGTGGGCACTGTACCAAGTGCTTATCTATAAGGAGAAAGATATTATCATTCGTACGCCCAGTGACTTCACTCCTACGACCGTAGCCATTCAACCTCAAGTACTTTCTGAGTCATCATTTAGTGCACCAGTAGAAGATGTAAAGCCAGCTGCACCCGTAGAACTTGCGCCAGCTCCTACTACAGCAGCACCTGTCCCTGATCCTGTTCCAACACCTGCCACACCTCTGGCTTCGATCAACTGCACAGACACAGACAAGACTACAAGCTTTCCTCTTGGGATAAATCAAAACGAGGCAGGGGTAGTCTCTATACCTGATGGACTCGGTGGCACATCCATATTTGCAGACTTTTGTCTGGAAGGGCTTGGGCCAAATGTACTCCTTGAATACTACTGCAGTAGTCTAGGAGCTCTAACCAGCGAAAAACTTAACTGCCCTGGCATATGTGATGAAGGTGCTTGCACTGTAGAAAACATCGATCCAAACGCAGTAGATCCACGAAGACCAACAGGAACGCTAAGTATGCCTGCATCATCGTCGTCATCACTGTCCAACAATGGTGGTCCTCCGCCTCCATCGCCCCCCATTAACCCACCACCTCCTCCTCCACCTCCACCGAGTATTGCACCTCCTGTAAATCCACCGTCAAACCCTCCTCCGCCTCCACCCCCTCCGCCAGCTGTGACGACAAGTGCAACATTATCTATTACGCAACAAACAACTGGCCTTGCAGGGACTGCAGCAATCAATGACCGCGATGTCCCACTTCTTGCATTTGAAGGACTTG
>JAQBVR010000035.1 GCA_027623015.1 bacterium
CATTCAACCTCAAGTACTTTCTGAGTCATCATTTAGTGCACCAGTAGAAGATGTAAAGCCAGCTGCACCTGATGTACCTACAATAGCACCTGCTGTACCACTGGCTCCCATCAACTGTACAGACACAGACGCTACTGCAAGCTTTCCTCTCGGCATAAATCAAAATGAAGCAGGGGCAGTCTCCATCCCCGATGGTCTAGGTGGCAATGCAATATTTGCAGACTTTTGTCTGGAAGGCCTTGGGCCAAATGTACTTTTGGAATACTACTGCAGTGACCTTGGAGCTCTGACCAGCGAGAAGCTTAACTGTCCAGGTATCTGTGATAGTGGCGCTTGTTCAATAGAAAACATTGATCCTAATGCTACAGATCCTCGAAGGCCAACAGGCACGCTCGATGTTCCCGCATCGTCTTCATCATCACAAGGTACTGGTGGAGCACCTGTTCCAGCGCCTGCTCCTGTGGCACCGGTTCCCGCACCTGTTGCACCAGCTCCTGCTCCTACTGTGGCTTCTCCTCCTCCACCTCCACCTCCACCTCCACCTCCAGCTGTAACGACGAACTCAACACTCTTTATAACACAGAAAAGTAATGGACTCGCTGGTACAGCTACACTTGGAGAGCAAGATGTCACACTTCTTGCCTTTGAAGCTGTAGGTGGCAATGAAGCTATCAACATCATCCAGACATCATTTAGTGCAATTAGTGGTGTCGAGTCCGCACGAAATGTGAACAACTACAGCCTCTGGGCAGATACCAATAACGATGGAGCAGTAGATCTGAAGCTTCAAGGAAACGTACAGGTGAATAACGCTGGAGTCATAGCATTCTCTCAACTTGGCAATGGTGGGGTAGGATTCACTGTTGGCTCTTCACTGGCAATTCGCCTTGAAGTGCATGGAAACATTGGCGACACCATACGTACAGCTAACCTTCAGTTGCAGTTTGCTCTTGAGTCTCAGGTATCCAGCTCTATTCAATCTCATACGCAGACTGCGTTCCTTTCTGGGGTCCAGCGAAATGGATCTTGTCCTCAGTCTCAGTGTAATACGTTCTTATCCACTGTAGAAGCGAAGACGTTTACGATAACAGATGGGGGATCTACACCTCCACCTCCACCGTCAGCACCACAAGTAACTGGAAGCTTAGAAGTTCGACAAGATCCCACGCCATTTCGAAATCAGTTCTTACTTGGTGGGGCACTAAGTGAACCCGTCTTTCAACTTGAGTTAACAGCTAGAACAAATCCTATTGCTCTTCGGGAAATTCAAATATTTGACCAATCAAATGATGGTGGCCGATCGATAGATGAACTAGGAGTATTTCTGGCAGGGCAAAGTCAGATGATTGGTTATGCTACTCGACAATCTTGCCCTCAAATACCAACGGTTCTTACTAATGCACTATTTTGTTTGGTATTAAACAACAACGAATTAGTTCTACAGCCAGGCGTGAAAACAGATCTCATATTCCGTGCAGGAGTGAGAATGGAAAATCAAGGAGGTCTGTATGGAGATAGAGTTCAGCTAAGTGTAAGTCCATTTACTGGAGCTGCTCGGGCTTATGATATAACTGCAAATGCTGACCTTTCTCAAAACGATGGAGATGGCATAAATGAAGGAGAGATCTTTATTGGAGATGTAACTAATAATGGACAGAATCGAATAATAATTGGAAAGGAGTTCGATGTTTCTATGAGCGAACTCGCATCTATTACAAACGGTTCAATCGATGCCAATGGATCATTTGTACCAAATAGCGTTTCACCACTCGGAACATTTACATTTACAGCAAAGCCAAACTTGAACTTCAATGAAGTGGCTATATCTTCTCTATTATTTACCGTAAATGCTACCAATGTAAGCATCGATAAGAACAGCCTGAAACTCTACAACGTAAACAGCCCACTTAGAATGAACTGTGAAGCTGTAGGCCCTGGTGATACAGCAATATCTGGACCATCATTGCCACAATTATCCTATGTATATTGTATCAATATTGAACAAACAGATCTCGTTAATGATATACGATCTGGTGAAAATATTGTTCTTGCATTAGAAGGCGATATTACAGATTCTAATAATAGTCTGAATTTCTCTACATCTACTCTACAGGTATCTCTTGAACATATAGATGATAGATCAACGAATTTTGGTCTAAGTCCTCACTCATCTCTCAGCTGGCTAGATCAGGATCAACCAGGAGTGTACAAACCGTTCTACCATATGAACAGTGTAGACAGTAGTGTTGAATCTACTCGATATGAAAGTTAGGAACTAGTCTGTATCCGTCATTTGCAAATGCCGTGACGTATATACAATGTATCACTGTCGCACATGTGCGACGTGATGTATGACGCTGTATTACTTTTTATATACAGTGTATATAAGATGTATTACATTCTCTGTACTGTCTGAACTAAGATTTTCATGATTAAAGGATTACCATGAATATACAATAACAAATCCTGTCTATCATTTAATCCTTTGAATCAAGGTTCAGATAAGAGTGAGTGGTTCAACTAGCCAACATATATGTCTTGGCTCTTTTTTCAACGAGTGTATCTTTGATCAATTTCTCTACAAGTCCATCCAGCCACTTTCGGTGCTCTTCCTCTGACCAATCCAAACAAATACGACTGCCGATTTCTTCGAGCTGCAACCCTGAAGGTTCGTCACGTAGCTCTTCGACGATCTTCCCGCGAAAGATGCGGTTAGGAATGTAACGTCCACACATCTCTCTTCCAGGCTCTTTTTTGCAATTTGCAATTTGCAATTTGCAATTTGGCAAAGTCTTATAAGCAGCTTTCATAATCCCCTTTTGCGCGAGAGGACAAATGTCCCACTTGGGGCTACGCTTCGTACAGACAAGAGAGCCGAAGTCCATAAGAGCCGCGTGCCAGTTTGCTGTGTCGTATTTGGGATTTGGGATTTGGGATTTGGGATTTACTTCTTGTTGTAGAGCAACATCCAAAATCTCACTAGCAAGCTTCAGCAAGTACCCGTCATCTTTCTTCCAAGATCCATCTTCATACTCTGGTCCAATGAATGTTCTATGGAGAATACGTCGGATATTTGTATCGATGCAGGGAGTGGGAATGTTAAATGCGAAATTGCGTATCGCAGCTGCGGTGTAGTGGCCGACACCTGGCAAAGCTTGCAACTGTTTCATCTCTTTTGGAAAATACGACTTTGTTGCGGGTTGCGGGTTGCGGGTTGCGAGTTTTTGGGAAGTAACCCGGGACCCGGAACCCGGAACCCGGAACTCCAAAAGGGCACGGGCAGCATCCCGCAACCTCAGTGCTCTCGAGTTATACCCCATCCCTCTCCACGCAAGAATCACATCTGCATTGGGAGCAGCAGCTAGATCCCCTATTTTGGGGTACAGGCTGAGGAAGTTCCTGAACACAATTTTTACTCGGGTCACCTGTGTTTGCTGCAACATGATCTCTGAAACCATGATCTGATATGCTCTCTGGGTATCATCTGCGATCTGTAGATCTCTCCACGGAAGCTCCCTTTTATGCCTGGCATACCAGTTCCAGATCTCTGTTACGAAGATGGTTACTCTTTCGGAGTGTTTCATAAATATATGTTAGGGAATAAAGGGAAATAAGAGAAATAAGGGGAACAAGGGATTTGCAATTTGGGTAGATTCAAAGGCTTCTGACATCTTATTCAGAAAGTTCTCTTATTTCTCTTATTCCCCTTATTTCTTTCCATGACTACAGAACATAGATATAGATCTCAAATAAAGTTAAGGATTTTAGCAACAAATAGCCCCATTCTCCGTTTATACAATTAATGGATACTCTCCTTTCCACTCTCTGGCGATACTTCAAAAAACGTCCAAAGATGATCGTAGGGTACGTCGTACTGACTATCCTCATGATCGCTCTCTGGATAGTCGATCCACTTCTTGCCAGATATCTGATAGATAAGATCGATCTGCTCGTACAAAAGCAATTTGATACACACACGTTTCTTATCCTCTTTGGACTGCTGGTTGCGTGCTCTATAGGTCTATCTCTTATTCAGGCATGTCATAAGCTCGTATGCTGGCGGATGTTGAACTATACCTATATCAACTTTCAGATCGATACGTATAAGCACATCGTCATGATGGATGTGATCCAACATATTCAGCGTCGATCAGGTGCAATTATAAAGAAAATCGATAATGCAGCAGATCAATTGTGGGATCTTGGATTTCAGATTTTTCAAGTCATCGTACCCTCGGTCATCTCTGGAGTGATCTTTCTGGGTATCGCATTTCATGTGAGCCCACACATCGCTACTGCCATTACGATCATCTTATGTTTCTATGCAGCAATCCTTGCGTATGTGACGCGTAAAGCACATCCTTTGCAAAAGGTCATTTCACGCATATGGGTCAGTGTGATTGGACGTGCATACGATGTCGCAAGCAACATCTTACAAACGAAGTCCGCTCCAGCAGAGCATCGCGAAGTGCAACGCATGCGGTACTGGAATGAACGCGGTCTTGCCTTACAAAAAACCATCGACTGGTACTGGGGTATCCTCGAAGGATTTTCAATTTTCATGTTCATGCGCACAGTGATACTTGGACTTGGTATCTATTATATAGCGCAAGGAGAACTCACTCTTGGTGAACTATTCTTCTTTATCTTTATCTCTTTCCGCTTAATCTCGCCTATCGAAGTCATCGGAAACTTTCTTCCGAAGTGGAATGAAAAAATGGAGAAGATCCGTATGGGAGTACAGATGGGTCAAATATCATCTCAAGTTCATAATCCGAAACATGGTAAAAAGCTCAAAGATCTAAAAGGAGAGATCGTGTTGAACGATGTTTCATTCTCCTATGATGCAAGCAATAATACTCCTGTGGATGCTGACGAAGAAGAAGAGGATGAAATAGATGTATTAGATCCTCGTATCAACATCCATGAGAAAGATCCTATGAGTAAACATGCACCCATCAGTCTGATAAAAAGGAATGCAAAAAAGAGTTCAAGCCCTAGCAAGGAAGCTCTGCAAGAGCTCAACCTAACGATCAAGCCAGGGGAACACATCGCCCTTGTAGGACACTCTGGAGCTGGCAAATCTACTATTGCAGCACTGCTCTGTCGCTTCTTCGATGTTACGAAGGGGGCCATTCTTATAGACGGAATCGATATGCGAGAACTCGATCTCTTCTGGTGGCGAAGTAACGTCGGACTCATACTGCAAGACAACACGATGTTTAACGATACAATTATCGAGAACATCCGGTACGGCAAACCATCTGCAACCGATGGTGATGTTATAGATGCTGCAGAGCGAGCATCTGCGCATACATTTATCCAAGAAATGCCTGAAAAGTACTACACAGGTATAGGTGAACGTGGAGTACGTCTCTCTGGTGGAGAACGTCAGCGTATCGCCATCGCCCGCGCTATTTTGAAGAAGCCAAAGATCGTCCTTCTCGATGAAGCCACGAGCGCACTGGACTCTAAGACAGAAAAAGATGTTCAAGAAGGCATCGCAGCCCTGATAGAAGGTAAAACAGCTGTCATTATTGCTCATCGACTGTCTACCGTTCGGTCCTGTGACCGCATCGCAGTGCTCGACAAAGGTAAATTAGTTGCTTGTGCCCCTCATACAGAGCTCATGAAGATATGCCCTATATATAAGGAAATGGTAGAACTACAGATCCATGGGATGTTGGCTGAATAACAACCAGTTCTGTGTTGTGAGTTCTGTGTTATGGATTCTACAAAAACTACTATTAACGCATAACACAGAACCCATAACTCATAACACAGAACCCATAACTCATAACAACTAGTATACTTTTCTATACATTTGTAGAATCTTGAACAGTAAAGTTATCCGAGAAATTTGACTAAAAACCTACATCTCACTAGACTTTTGCGGCTGATTGAGGTTATCCTCTGTCTTGATTTTAATCCCCTTTCTCCTTTTTACCCATGGCTGACAAGAAATTTGACCGAACCAAGCCGCACGTCAACGTTGGTACTATTGGTCACGTAGACCATGGTAAGACAACTCTCACTGCTGCTCTTTCTATGAACTTTTCTCCAGATGGAGAAAAGAAAGATTTTTCCGCAATCGACAATGCTCCAGAAGAAAGGGAGCGAGGTATTACTATCGCTACTTCCCACGTGGAGTACGAATCTACTGCACGTCACTACGCGCACATTGACTGTCCAGGACATGCTGACTACGTCAAGAATATGATCACAGGTGCTGCACAGATGGACGGAGCTATCCTCGTCGTATCTGCTGCTGATGGCCCAATGCCACAGACTCGTGAGCACATCCTTCTCGCTCGTCAGGTAAACGTTCCACACATCGTTGTCTTCCTAAACAAGGTCGACATGGTAACAGACCCTGAGCTACTTGAGCTCGTAGAGGTTGAGGTTCGTGAGCTCCTTACGAAATACGAATTCCCCGGAGAAGACACACCAATAATCAAGGGTTCAGCTCTTAAGGCTGTTGAAGGTGACCCTGAGCATATTGCTCACATTCAGGAGCTTCTTGACGCACTTGATTCATTCATCCCACTACCAAAGCGCGAAACAGAAAAACCTTTCCTTATGTCTGTTGAAGATGTCTTCTCCATCAAGGGACGTGGCACTGTTGCTACTGGTCGTATCGACCAAGGTAAAGTAAACGTAAACGATGAAGTAGAACTTATCGGTATCAAAGATACTCGCAAAGTTATAGTTACTGGTGTTGAAATGTTCCACAAACTTCTCGACGAAGGTCTTGCTGGAGATAACGTTGGACTTCTTCTCCGTGGTATTGAGCGTGAAGAGATCGAGCGTGGCCAGGTTCTTGCTAAGCCAGGATCTATCACTCCTCACACAATGTTCGAATCCGAGGTCTATATTTTGACTAAGGAAGAAGGTGGTCGTCACACACCATTCTTTAAAGGATACAAGCCTCAGTTCTACATCCGTACTACAGACGTAACTGGTACTGTTGAGCTCCCAGAAAACGTAGAGATGGTTATGCCTGGTGACAACGTAAAGTTCATCGTCACACTTGGCTCTCCTATCGCTCTCGAAGAAGGTACTCGCTTCGCTATTCGTGAAGGTGGACGTACCGTGGGTGCAGGTGTTGTTACAAAGATTACTAAATAATGCACTATGGGGGCGGGTAACTGCCCCCTTTAAAATCATCTCATTACTGCTCTTTTCCTCCTTCGTACTATGACTGCCGAAAAAAAACCATCCAAGAAAGCTCCTGCTAAGAAAAAAGATGATACCATCGATGAATCTATTAGTACGAAAAAAACAAAAAGGGATAACTCTTTTTCCACAATTCGCATTCGTTTGAGTGCTTTTGACCATATTGTTCTCGACGAAGCAGTTGGAAGGATTATCGAAACTGCAGAACGTACGGGTGCTGTGATCCACGGACCTATCCCTTTGCCTACGAAGATCCGTAAGTTCACGGTAAACAGCTCCACCTTCGTACACAAAGACGCTCGTGACCAGTATGAGATGCGTACTCACCGTCGTCTTATAGACCTCAGTGAAACGACATTCAAGACTATTGAGAGTATGCAAAGCCTCTCTCTACCGTCTGGTGTGGATATTGAGATCAAGATGGGTTAATACGCCACTCTGAGCCTCATAAGCTAATCCTCTTGCCAGCCACCCTTGTCTGATCGAGGGGATACCATTGTAGAATCATCTGGCGCTCGAGTGCGAAGTGGCTTTCGTGCTTCTGCCATCTTTGTCGAGAGCGCCCTACCTCAATACAAGTTTCTATGTCCCGAGTGAGAATTGGCTGGCAGGTGGTTTGGC
>JAQBVR010000036.1 GCA_027623015.1 bacterium
TACTAGCTGCATAGACTTTTTCTCCAGTCCATTTATATGCTGTGCTTATCGCAGTGCCAAATTCGCCGATGGCATCGTTTACTAATGTCTTTCCATCCTTATCTAACCATTCACCAGCGTTATTTATCATTGTGCCTACTGCTATCTGGGCATTTTTTAGTGTACTAGTAGTTGCTTTCGTTGCAGTGTCGATGGCTTTGCCTGTTGCAGTAACTGCTGAAGTGAATTTTCCACTTACATAGTCATACGCTAAGCCTGCTTGTGTCAGTGCCTCATCACCTAGTTCTCCTGCAGTTTCAAGTGGGCGATTGTAGATACGGCTGAGGAGCCCATCTCCTCGTCCTGTAGCCCGTAAGTACTTACGGAAGGACGTTCCCTGCTGAGAGGCATATTGTTCCATGTCCTTAGGCTTTACCATCATGCGCAATACCACTTCAAATGGTACTGCAACACCAATATTTGACCTGCGGAATGTTGCAATATCGTTATCAATCTTTGCAAGAGTCGTAGCAACAGATAGTGCGTAGTCCACATCTTTCCCTATGGAATCCATAGCAAGGTTATAGAGCCCTTCACCACTGTTTACCCCCTCTACAGCGAGAAGGTCTGGGTCACAACGTGAAGGATTTGCCACTACATCATCGAGAGCTTGTTGCTCAGGACTACTAGAAGTACTCATGTACTTATCTGGATGACGGACTACCATCGCATAGGCACGAAGAACATCTGCTTTAGACTTATCTCGTGTTTCTGTCAGTAGTCCGAGCCCTTCGATGTCTTCTTTTAGCTTTATATATCCATCTGCGACCTTAGATTCGAAGCCTCCGGTGCTCTTTCGCGTTGTAGCTCCATTTTCTGGCCCACCACGTAGCTCAGAATACCGCGCTAACATGGACTCAATGATCGGAAAGTATACATCTACCATTTCTTCGTTATCCATCTCATACGTAGTAGATTTCTTCAGGTCTCGCATCTCTCTTGGAAATCGCAATCGTGCAAAGACCTCCTTACTACCACTACGCTTTTTTTCCCTACCTGTCTTCAGACGCTTTGTTTCTTGGTAGAACTTGAGAAGATCTCCTGTCTTTGTTTGTGCGATATTCTGTATAGCACGGTGGCTCATGTCGTCTTTGTCTTCCTCTATAGTGCGCTCTCCTTTTTCATTTTTGAGATTTTGTGCGTAGTAGCGCTCTATCGTTCCAGCAAATCGATCTCCACGCATGCGGTTATCGACGATGTCTTTGAGTCCCATAGGGTTGTACTTCTCTATGACATATAAGGAGGCTACTCCACCACCGATTACCCATCGTGAAAGCCTTGCAGCGTTCTTGTCGCTAAATAGTACAAATTTTCCAGCCTTGAAGATCACCACACCAAGAATAAGTGCAGCTATAGGATTCTCTCGTGCAAGCTTCATGAAGTCTGTGCTCCCCTTACTTACCATCTCTTTCATCGTTCCGAGAATAGATAGCTCTTTTCGCTGTTCAGCAGACCGTGAAAGGATAACATCTCGCGTGACTAAGTCTTCTCCAAGTGCACCAAGTGCATTGAGGATGATTGCTTCATGCTCCTTATTACCAGCGACATACGCTTTTAGCTTACTTAGGAAGCCTTGGATGTTCGCTTGGAATTCTGCATTGCGTACTCCAGAGAGAAATTCCAATGCAGCAGCAGGGTTGCTTCTCCACGATGCGGCATCTTTTACTACAGGAAGATCTGCAGCATTGTACGCTGCACTCAGAGTCTGGATGTCTCCAGGCTCTAGGCCCGTGTATTGCTCTACTAATTTTGTAGGGTCTTCTACACGTTCTACTGTCTCCTTTATACCTGCGGCTTTTTCCAAATTTCCAGGCAGTTTCGTATCGATAGGCACCTGACCTGATCGAATACGACTTATTCCTCTAGTTTTTTGTGGCACAGCAGTGACAGCAAGTACTTTGAGCAAAGTGATGATGGCTTTCTTTTCTCCATCCGTTACGGGTTGTTCTTTGGCCATCTTTTCGACCATAGCAGAGACAGCCTTTGGTACAGAGCCAGAAGGAAGTTTTTGGAAAATCATCAGAAGGTAACTACATGCACTTGCTTGCTGCGATAGCCAGCTTCTTGCCTCTGGATTTGGTGCTATAACATCTGGAGTACTGAAATATGTATCTAAAGCAGTAAAAGTATCTGCTAGGCGTGCGCCTCCTAGCTGGTCTCCAAATACGGCAATATTGTCTATGAGTGGCTTACCTCCAGAATACCATGACTCATAGATCAGTCGTGTCTGTATAACCTTTGGTAGCTTCTTGAAAATCTCTTCTCCTCGAGGAGGCTTTCCAAAAGCTAGAGTTACTTCACTAAATACACGCTTGTATCGAAGGAGTGTGATCTCAAGAGATCCAACATTACCCTCTGCACCTGAAAGAGAATCTGCTGTGCGGAAAATGTCTTCTGTCTTCGTCTTTTTTCCTTTTTCTGTAGCAGCCTTAGCGAAGTCGAGCATGAATGTTTCTAGCCAAGCTTCGAATATAGCATTCTTTAGTATGTTGCTCTGTATAATACTATTGGCCTTCGATGTTGGATCTAAGGCAGATAACTCTTCATTTTGAATTGCAGTGATACGCTCCAACGGTATACCAAAGTCTTCTGCCTTACTTAAGACAGTCTTTGTATCGCCAGTAAATTGCTTCAAAAATGTCTCTCTATTAATAGCATTAAATGAGTCCAGATTTCTTCCTTTTAGATTATCAAGATCCTTACCTTGCACAGCAGGTCCAGCCTCTGCAAAAATGAGTGACATGATCATCGACCTGTGAAAGTCTCGATTTTCTGCCTGCTCGTTCAAGAAGCTGTATTCCTTTTGTCTTCCAAATTCAGCTAGTCCGACGTTTATTTTATTAAACTCTGGATTGTCCTGTAGTGCTTCTGCCTTTCGAAGGCTTTCATCATCCTTAAATGCATCAGGTACATCTGGATCTGCAAAGTGCAACAGCCTCCGCTCCCTCTCGGGGTTGCTGTCTTGCCTGTGGAAGTGAAATGGGATGATCATTGTGTGATTATGAGACAAGCCACTTGGCTGCACTACCTATCCATCCACCGACCTTCTTTGCTGGTGGATACAGGGCTTTTGCTGGTAGGCCAATCGTATTGTCTAATACTTTATTCTTCGAGTTTCCTGTAAAGACGGACTTGAGTGGCTGCCTAATAACGTTATCGATGTACATATTTGGATTCATGAATCCAGATTCTGTACTCCATAGATGCTTCTTACGCCAATCTCTACGCCTTTGCGTCTGACGTTTTCTAAAGTCGATTCTGTAGAACGCCCTATCTATCTTTTTTTGGACCTTCTCCATTGTCCCCTGCTCTAGAACACCTGAATCCATATATGCGAACAAGCGATCTTGGATCTCATCATATGGAATGTTTTCTATATTTGCGCTGTTGAGTCCCATTTGCTCTGCATCTTCTTCATTGAGACGATCTATACCTTTCTTACGCGTTACATTTCCAATGTTTTGCATATGACGTCGTACTATTGCACTGCGTAGCTCTGTTAGAATCTTTGCTATTTTAGGTGACAAGGTAATATGTCTTTCATCACCACTCTTTAGTACCGATGAAGCATAATAAAAGGCAAAGTACCTCGTTGTTAATTGGTCAAGAGATGACTGCTCATTTTTAGGGAGTGCAGTTTCTTGATCAATTTTTCTTACATAAGTGTCTTCTGTATTTCTCCAGTCGATGACGTCTCTTCCCATATGAGCAAGACCATAAATACCCTCACGGATCGGCCCTACAACTGGCTCAATTACAAACTTTCTCAATACAGAGCGGCCATCGAGGTTGTTTTTTTTGATTGAATCAAAGTCTTCTCGACGCTTTTCATACTGATCTGCCTGCACTTTTGACTGCTGCTTTCTCGCGAACTGCATCTCTGGAGTCGATGTCACCGCACGACCTGTCGTGTAGGCAACGGCGGACTTCGCTGTTTCATCATCCACACCTACTGCACTCTTTGCATACTCTGCAAGAACCATGTCTACAGCATCTGCACCTGTACGACCTTGCTCTTTGCCATCGATAATTTCTTGGTACACACCAGATCCAGACAAAGAGAACCCAACAGCTGCCTCGATAGTATTACGTAGTTGCTCTGGCCTTGGCACAGGATCATTAGCCTGTATATCTTGAATCGTCTGAGGTATAACAAGGCCTTGTAATGATGTTGGAAGTTGAACATTTTGATTTGTCTGTGTAGTAAGATATTGCTCAAGATTTTGGACAGCCTCCTTTATAGATGCTGCAAGACTATAGGTTTTTGCATATTTTTCTTGTTGGCGAAGTACTGCTTCTGCACCTGTCCCTAGTGTCTGCCCCTGTCCTGCTACAGGATTTGTAAACAGCATTGAATTTACATCTGTTTTTTCATATTTTTCTACCGCAGCAGCGATGCGTCGTAGACCTCTGTAGATTTCATTATTCATATTTGGAGGCGGTGCATCCAATACGTCTTTTCGCAATCGTAGGAGTGGCTTATTTCTCTGTTGGCCAGCTCGCAAGTCTACACTTGTTTGGCCATCAATCTCTGGGTCGAAATGCTGAGAGTCCATCGCGGCAGAGAATGCAAGAATAACCTTCGAAGGATTTGCACCACCACGACGTAGTCTATCGAGCAGCTCACGTGCTGCAGTAGTCATACTATTTCCCTGCTGATCAAAATATTGATTACGCACATTTGTATAGACATCGTTTGGTCCACCCTGTGGCAAGCTTCGGACTATGTTTGTAGCTATGCCTTCTAGGTCTGGTGCATTGATCTGCTCATAGAGCGAACTCATGATCGCCTGCATAACTAGTAGATTTTCCGATAATTGATCTGCCCCTTCCGCCTGTTCATTTTTCAAGTCAGCCAATTTTTCTTTGAAGTTCTTACTTACTTCTCGAGTGATGCGACGAACACTGGAAGGGTCTCGTACATCTGTAAAAAGTTGCTGGACCATTTGTTCTATATATCCAGGTCTGTTTCGTAAAAACAGTAAATGGAAAGGCCTACGACCAAGTGCATCTGCAGATGTAAACTGCTGAATTGTATTTGGATCATTTACATCGAGTCTGTTTGCTCCCCGGGGAGAGAACATTCCTCGTGTTGTATTTAGCCTGTTGCACATGAGCGCACGTGCTTCCGTCATTATGGAAGTTACAGATGTGCCTAGAGGAATGTAGTCGTTCAGTTCTATGCTGCTCTCACCGTATAGCACAGCATTGTCTTGATCGTCTGAAGCGTCCGTTCCTGGTGTTAATGTGTTTACTGACATAAATCATATTATTTTAGCAGAAAAAGGCCTTTTTGGGTATGGCAGAATGTCATTTGCTCTATTAAGGCTTATATTTGTACTCAATCACAAGATAGACCGTCTTATGCTGCTTGACCTGTTGCCTTTGTATCTGCTCGATCTTGCTTTTTACTATCGTCTTTTGCAGGTTCAGCCATAGGCGTAGACTCTTCTCTTTTTGCTGGTTCTACTATCTTTGGCATAGCATTTGCATACGTTTTTCCCATAGTACGTTGGGCAACAGTATGCAGGAGAAATGACCCGAGTGTTCCACCTTTTCCACCTATCTGTGGAGACTGCGCACGTGGAGATGAAAACAGCCCTGCAACAGAACCTTTTTTTGCTGCATTGAACTTTACTGTCGCAGCAGCTCCGGGAGGTGCTACTACATTTTCTTTCTCGCCTGGAACAAAGTTTTCAACTAACTGAAGCCTAGTGTTTATTCGTTCTGTTAGACCTTGTACTAACATAGTATCTACTGTCACTCCTTTCCTCTTCAATAAGTCTTCTTTTAGACGTTCTGCTTTTCCTATTTGATAACCCAAATCAGCCTGAACTCTTGTTTCAGGATCTAGCTTTAGTAACTCATTTGTTCCTTTGGTAATCTTTTCTGATATTCCAGCTATATTCCCATTCAAATCTGCAGCGTCTTCAAAGGCCCTTTTGCGCCATTTTTCACCTTCTGTATTTAAGGGCATAATCGTAAATAGAAAAGATTAGGAGGTCAGAGAGTCTAACACATCTTCTGCCACAGCCCGCTCCTCTGCCAAGCGACTTACGCTCTTAAGAAGATGCTCTTTAAGCTCTTCTACCTCTTCAGTAGTAAGTGATCCTGCAGCATGACCATCTATAAAGTATTGCTTTTGCTCATCAGTGAGAGTTGTTACTGCCTGAAGTGTTTCTGTTATATCCATAATATAGTGTGGAAATTATATATAAATTCTAGAAAGTTATCGTCTGAAAACTCTTAGTAAGATCTTCATAATCTGGTTCAGAAGAGTCTATCAGGTATTCTTTTGTCTCATTGCGAACAGCAAAATCAAATCCCATCTGTCTCATGGGAGTTTTTAGCTTAAAAGTATCTAGTTCATCATAGTTTTTATTTTTAGTACTTTTCTTCCTTGCTGCAGATACATACGAGGTTTTAGAAGATTTTACTTCCAATGTATCTTCCTTATTCTTGAAGATAACACCACTTTCTGACTCAGTCATGGCTTTTTCTACACTGGCATCTCTTTTTACACGAACTTGAATAACCTTACCATGTGAGAGTTTACATGCATTTTCGAGCTGATCTGCTAACTCTGCGCCTGTTCCATAGAATTCTTGAGGCTTGTCTTCACCAGAGATTCGCACCTTGATTCTTGCAGTTTCATTTTTGCCAACAATCTTGGTGATCTTCCTAGGATTTTTAAATATCTTTGCTCGTTGTCGATTTGTAATTCCTTCTCCCAAGATTCCATTGATTGCTACTGGTGACAAATTATTGAAGTTAATATTTTGCAATGTAGTAAATTCTCTATTGAGTTCTACCAAAGCTACCGCAACCCTCTCTTGTACATTTGCACCCTGCAAAATAAGCGGAAGTGTTTTTGGGTCTTGTGTTGCAGCCCATTCAGTAATGTTGTAAGCAAGTTTCACACCTCTACTCTTTATGTTTCTTTCAAAAGGCTTTGTATGCAAATACTCAACAACCTTCTTTTTCAAGGCATCAGAAAGGGTAGAACTCGCATCGATCAATGACATACCAGGTCTAGTCCCCCCAAGGATTGTAGGAGCATACATGTCTACCTGCTCTCCTGTTAGCTTGTCTTGCTTTGTTTTTGAAAGCTTCTTCAGGAGTGCATTCCTTGTATTTTCTCCTTCTTGTAGACCTTCTGAAGCTATAGCTGCTCCATCTAGCTTGGATTGTGTGATCCTTTTTAGGATCTCTTCGGACGTTGATGAATCTGAGCTTGGAAGAGCTAACAATAGGTTGGTAACACGTTCGTCATCTTTTGCATTCTCTTTTAAGAAATGCTGCATTTCAGCAGATAAGTTTTCCAACCCCTCATCAAGAGCGCGTGAAACTTCATACCTGCTCTGAAACTGTGTTTTTCTTGGAAGGGCGCCGTCTGCTTGCTTTGAAATATTGACTGCTTCTTTTATGCTATCGGGCTGACCATCTGGAGTTGAATATGTTTTCATCGTATTTGTGTGGGGAAGTTCTATGTTATTTTACATTATCTTGGGAATTTGTCAATATTTTCCATTCGTTGATTTGTTTCCATTTATTGCCTAAGAGTCATAGTAATTGCCTTAAGAGCCATATTAAGTATTTTTGAATGTTATGGCTTACTCACTATGGCCACGGCGATGTCATGATGTAAGGTCCTTCGTCGGGCTCAGGGTGACATATGATAATGTCATGGTGAGAGCCTGATGATAATGGGTTATTAGTGCCCTT
>JAQBVR010000037.1 GCA_027623015.1 bacterium
ATCATTGAGTGTAAACAGCGTACCGTTCAGACTCAATCCTTCACCTGCTTCATACGTTGTATCTGTATCCGTATCTACATCCGTTCCACAGCTGAACTGTCCTGTAGATACATTCCAAACCAACTTATCATTCGCACCATCACAATCGTACAGACCAGCACCGAACAAAGTCGCTCCAGAGATGATGCCATGTGCAGTGATGTTACTTTCGACAATTAGAGATCCACTCGAAGTAATCAAGTCACCTGCATGAACCGTTGCTCCAGAGAAGCTATCGAAATCAAGTAACGTTCCACTAATCGAATTATTCAATGTAAACAATGTTCCGTTCAGATTCAATCCTTCACCTGCTTCGTATGTTGTGTTTGTATCTGCATCTGTCCCACAGCTAAACTGTCCAGTTGTGACGTCCCACTGCAATGTATCACCAGCAGCATCACAGTCATAGAGCCCAGCACCGTATAGAGTTGAACCTGACATGATTCCGTGCACCGTAAGATTACTTTCTACGATCATCGATCCTGAACTCGTAATCAAATCAGCTGCATGCAGTGTTGCTCCAGAGATAGTTACGAAGTCTAGTAATGTTCCTGTCAGTGAATCATTGAGTGTGAACAGCGTACCGTTCAGACTCAATCCTTCACCAGCTTCATACGTTGTGTTTGTATCTGCAGTATCTGCATCTGTACCACAAGAGAATGTCTTTGTTGTGCTGTCCCACAGCAACTTACTTCCTGCTGCATCACAATCATATAAGCCTGCTCCTGCAATGGTTGCACCAGAGATGTTGCCATGCACTAGTACATCACTTTCAACGATGACGGAACCACTAGTTGTAATTCCATCTTGTGCGAATACTGTAGCTCCAGAAACAGTTACAAAATCTAATAGTGTTCCAGTGAGTGAATCATTCACTGTAAATACAGTTCCATTTAGACTTATTCCTTCACCAGCGCTGTAGGTTGTATCTGTATCGGTGTCGACATCTGCACCACAACTGAATTGACCAGTCGTTACGTCCCAGACTAACTTGCTACCCGCTGCATCACAATCATACAAACCTGCACCACGAATCGTTGCACCAGAGACTATGCCGTTCACGGTCACATTATTTTCGACTACCAATGATCCACTCGTTGTGATGCCGTTTTGCGCAAAGAGTGTAGACCCTGAGATGGTTGTGAAGTTCAAACTTGTACCCGTGAGTACGCTATTGAGTGTGAACAATGTTGCATTGAGCCCAAGTCCTTGTCCTGCATAGTAGGACGTACCATCATCATCGGACCATGCAAGCTGCCCATTACTATCAGTCTTCAACACTTTGCCAGAAGCAGAGCCATCTCCAACAGGGAAGGTATATGTGACTCCGTTAAGGATCACGCCAGAGTTGAACCGAGCATTACCTTCGACGATCAAGGTCCCAGAAGAGGTGATGCTGTCTTGTGCATGAATAATCGTACCAGACAGAGTGCCGATAACTTCAAATGCAAGACCACTTTCGATTTGCTCAGAGGCACTTCCACCGAGTGTGATGAGCAGCCCCCCAGTCATAGTGTCACCTTGGACTAAGACGAATCGCTCATTTGCATCTGCAAGAGAGAGGTCGCCGTTACCACTACCTGCTGCAGTCCACGAGAGTTGCCCGTTACCATCTGTTGCAAGAACTTTGCCAGATGCAGATCCGTCCCCAACAGGGAATGTGTATGTGATGCCATTGAGAATAACACCAGAGTTGAAGCGTGCGTTTCCTGCTATGACAAGGTTACCCGAAGAGGCGAGTGTGGTTGTAGCTAAGATGGTTGCTCCAGTAAGACTGCCAGAGAACTGACCATTACTGAGAACGATGAGTGACCCAGTCATTGTATCGCCTGAGGTATTAACGTAACGGTTATCTGCCTGTGTTTGGGAGAGCGAACCAGTGCCAGTATCGTCAGAGCCACAGGTGAGAACACCATTTGCATCTGTATCGATCGTGTCACAGTTACGTAGATCACTGATCACAAGAGAAGCACCAGAGATCGTCCCTACGACTTCTAGCTTGGTTTCCGGAGTACTCGTACCAAGTCCTAGTGTGTCTGTAGAAGTCGATAGATACACAACTGTACCGTCACTACTTTCTGCCCAGCCAAATGCCTGATTGATGGTCGTGTTGGTGACATTGTTTGTCGTTGTGGTGGTACCACCACCTCCACCACCACCTCTACGGCCACCACCACTACGATCTGTTGCTGCAGCACTATGTGTTGGTAGTCTCATAAGCTGTTCTCGGTATGGAAGGTCTGTCCATATTGGTTCACCGTTTACGATCATCATTGTTTGGCCTTCTCGTCCGTATCCAAAGATGTCAAATATCATTTGCGACTGTGCGGTCAGCTCTGGAGCAGCACCAAAGAGCTTATCTCTTCCTGTAGTTGTTATGACTTTCGGATACGTATTTCGGATAATGGCGATATCTGGTCGGGGTAGCATGCCACCTGCTTGTGCTGGTCCTTGTATATTTTTTGTAGGAAATATGCCTCTTTCTATATTTACTCTTCGATCTTTCAGTAAGGCACTAGGTGCATCTTCAAATGGCTTAGTTGGAGCTGCAGATTTGGATTCCAATCTATTGAGACGCCTTGTTCTGCGCTTGATAACGGCATCTGATTCGAGAAGAAGGGGATACTGTGTAGGAACTCCATTTGGATCTTGCAAGACGACGATCTTCTTTTGAGGTTGTATATAGGTAAATACAGGTTGTTTTTGAATGATAGCCTCTGGAATGACTGTATTTCTTGTATCAGCTAGTTTCTCTGTCTTTGTAGCTACTGGAATAAGCTTTACTATCTCCTGCTCTATAGGATCTGCGATGAGCTTGGCAGTAGGACTTGAGTTAGACTGCATGGCAAATGTCATTATCAAACCAAGAGCGACGGAGCTGAGTACTCCAGTACGAAGAAGACGAGGACTCCTTGGAGCAGGGGAATTCTCCACTGCAGTATCCATCACATTGAACTCCTGAATGTACCGAGCTATCTGTGCTCGAGAATATCCAGTCACTGTCTGTAGATATGTTCGCAATGTGCCCTTGTCTTCTCGAGGAAGATGAAAGTAGTCGAGTCTTTGGAGAGTCTCTGAGATCCAAACACTTTTTTCCTCTCGAGATGCCTTTGCCAGAATAGAAACTTCTCCATGATCCCCCTCAAGGAAATTTCGAATCTCTTCGATCGAGCCGTCGTGTGCTGGAGGGGTAGTGGACATGTATGTGTATTTGAGTTTTTGTATTGCTCGTGAGCCCGGTGATACTTAGGCTCATTTGCTAGTAATCATCTAATTATAGCAGAAAACCCGTATTTACTCAATACCATCCTTGGGGATAACTTTGGGTAAATTGGAGTAGTTGTGTACACTCTCGACATGAATTTTAGAGCACTAATACTAGTATTACCTATTATATTTACTGCATGTCAAGATGCCAATACGGCACAGGAAATAGGGTCGGAGCTTCCCCAAAAAATACAGCTAATTAGTCCTGTCGGACAGCCCATTGAAGTGAATGTGGAGATAGCAGATACTCCTGAAAAACAGAGGATAGGATTGATGCATAGGACATCTTTGGATGCAGACAAAGGAATGCTGTTTATCTTCGGAAGAAGCTTTCCATTGAGCTTATGGATGAAGAATACGCTCATACCACTAGACATAATGTTTTTTGATGCTGATATGCAACTAGTTTCGGTTAAAACGATGTATCCATGCACTATAGATACGTGTCCATATACCCGTTCAGATGGTCCAGCTAAGTATGCTCTCGAAGTAGCAGAGGGTTTTGCTGCTCACCATGGGGTGGGACCAGGGTGGATGCTTAGCTACGACGAGTAAGAGTTTTCAAAGTGTTCAACGTCTTCAAAGTGATAAAACTTTGATAGCCTTGACTGCGTTGAAGTCCTTGAAGACCTTATAGGTTAAGCAGTTACCGAAACCCTATATGGCTCTAGATTTTCCTCTATCCTAGCAGTGATGTCGGTGTCACTCGGAGGTACGAAGGTTTCGCCTGTCATGCGTTCGTAGAGGTCGATGTACTTTGCTCCAAGCATCATGCGTACCTCATCGGTGATCTCGGGCTTTGGTCCACCATATTCAAATCCTTGATCGCGCATCCACAAGCGGAAAAACTCCTTATCCAAGCTTTCTGGCTCCTCTCCAGCTGTAAATCGAGCCTCATAACTGTCTGCAACCCAGTATCGAGAGGAATCTGGTGTGTGAACTTCGTCTCCGATGGTGATATTTCCTTCTGCATCGAGTCCCATCTCATACTTCGTATCGACTAAAATTAAACCGCTTTTAGCGGCTAGCTCTTGCCCACGAATGAATATTCTTATTGCCCTATCTTCTATCTCTTCCCACTGCTCAGGTGTTGTAAGTTTGCGTTCCAATATCCCTGCTGCATCTATCAGCTCATCGTCATCACCTTTGGTAGTAGGAGTGATGATAGGGGAGTCAAACTTTTGGTTTTTTACCATGCCTTCAGGGAGGACATTTCCGCAGTAGTTACGCATTCCTTCATTATAGTTCATCCAAGAAGACGTCTTGGTAGACCCTGTGAGATATGCACGAACAACGATCTCCACTTTCAGCATATCCAAGTCCTTTACCACAGCCACATTTGGATCTGGTACAGCGATGATCTGTGTCGGCATGATGTCTTCTATCTGTGTAAACCACCACGCACTAAGCTGGTTCAGCACTTGTCCCTTAAGAGGGATTGAACACCAACTAATGTCGAATGCAGACTGACGATCTGTTGCTATCAAGATCCGTCTATTTTGTTCAGGTTGTGCGTACACATCTCGAACTTTACCTTTATACAGTTCTCCAAGATTTGAAAAATTGGTCGATGCAAGAGTACTGCTGAGAAATGGTTCGAGGATAGATGTATCAATCATATTGAGATGGTAATTGTGCAGCGAGTGTATCACAATTTTTGCGCTAACAACTGAACCTTGCAAGATACTCATACTATGATGTAACATAGCATCCACAGATGCTCAATGCTCTCTCTCCGCTCGACGGCAGATATAGTAACAAGACGGAGGCCCTGCGGCCTTTTTTCAGTGAAGAAGCGCTCATACGAGCAAGGGTAGAAGTTGAGATCCGTTGGTTTATGGCACTTGCAGCTGAACCACGCATTCGAGAATTGCCACAGCTAAAAAAGGCGCAAGAGGCAGCTCTGTTCTACATTATAGAAAACTTCGATAGCAAGCAGGCGGAGGCTGTAAAAAAACTTGAGCAACGTACGAACCACGATGTAAAAGCAGTAGAGTATTACTTAAAGGAAAAGATGAAGAAGATAAAAGGACTTAAGCCACACCTCGAGTTCATCCACTTCGGACTCACAAGTGAAGACGTAAATAATCTTTCCTACGGCGTACTCATTCACGAGGCACTCAATCATGTCATCATGCCAGGGATGCGCTCTCTTCTCGTTGGACTTACGTCATTCTCTCGCAAATGGGAGAAGGTACAGATGCTCAGCATGACACATGGACAACCAGCAACTCCTACCACAGTTGGTAAAGAATTTGCAGTCTTCCGAGATGCGATAGAGGGCCAGTTAAAGCAACTTAAAGCATTTTCCATGCAAGGAAAATTTGGAGGAGCAGTCGGTACCTATGCAGCACATTTGGCTGCGTACCCAGACTTCCCATGGAAGAAGTTTGGTCATAAGTTTGTGAAGTCACTCGGCTTGATCCCACTGGAAAATACGACACAGATAAACCCGCATGACGACATCGCACAGCTTAGTCACCAAATGGTTCGCATCAACACCGTGATGATAGATCTATCGCAAGATATGTGGCTCTACATTTCTCGTGGAGTGTTTAGTCAGAAGCTCGTAGCAGGGGAGATAGGAAGTTCTACTATGCCTCACAAAGTAAATCCCATTGATTTTGAAAATGCAGAAGGGAACCTTGGCATTGCAAATGCACTCTTTAATCATTTCGCAGTGAAGCTTCCTGTTAGTCGTATGCAACGTGACCTCACAGACTCCACAGTACAGCGCAGTATTGGTAGTGCATTTGGGTATCATCTTATAGCCCAGAAGTCGCTAGCAAAGGGTCTATCCAAGATTTCTATAGACAAGAAAGTTCTCCAAAAAGAGCTCGATGATCACCCAGAAGTTCTCGCAGAAGCTATCCAGATGGTACTGCGAAAACATGGTGTACCAAACGCTTATGAGATGCTGAAAGAACTCACAAGAGGGGAGAAGATCACTAAGGAATCCATCCAGGCATTCGTTGCGAAACTGGATCTACCAAAGAGTGAGAAGGAGAGACTGTCGAAAATGTGCAAGTAGTAACGGAAAACAAGTTGTCATTCCATCGACTGCAATCATTTCGAGTCATGTATTTTGTCATGTACTATTTTCGGCATAGTACCTTCTTGTATTTTTCATACTGTCAATTCTCATAGATCCTCTACGTACTCATCGAACGGCATTCATCGCATTGACCCTACTACTAGTAGTTTCTGCCTATGTAGTTCGAACTGCAGAAGTCAATGTAAACATGTCGACTCTTACAGGTCAGGCTGGTGGTGGCCCACCTACAATAGTAGATTCAAACTGGCAAATTTGTGACACTGATGCTTGTGATTATAAATGTATGCCTACAAATATAAACTGTGGAGAAGACACAGATGGTGATGGTGAGATTGACATGGAAGATACTACATCCGATGGCTGCAAAGACGGACTTGGAGTTCATTATGCAGCAGTAGCGCAAACAAGAGATTTATTGGCTGAGTGTGAGCAATGGGCATCAAATCAGTCAGATGTTCAGGTACAGTGCCGAGAGTATTCACTTTATGACCAAGAAGATACATGCAGTTGTGTTCCACTTGGCACAGATGGACCATATATCATGTGTAATTATTGTAAAAGTGGAGCATGTGGTCCTTTATGTACCGATACGAGCACAGGAGAAGGTGACGAATGTGAAAGCTACGGTGGGGTCACAGATGCTGCAGACTGCAGCTGTAGTCGCTGTCCAGTTGGAGAGTCTTTCAATGAAGATCTAAATAGGTGTTGTGGCCGTGCAGATACAGCTTGTTTCTGTGCCGTGAATCCTGGTAGCGATAGTTGCTGTACAAACGACTGTGGTGCTGGCGTGAGTTTCTGTGATAATGATTCTGGTAGTAATAACTGTGGAAATGGTATGTGCTGTTTTTCATGTGAGAGAGATGACACTGTGTGGGAATCTTGTCGCGACGATTGCGGGGATGATTTTACTGTTGGTACAGATGACTATAGAAGTTGCCTCTATGGTGATGGTGATGGCAATGCACCAGGTGGGGGAGCACCATGCGATCAAGATGGTGACCTCTATACATGTGCATCGGGTTCTGGTGGTGATGATGGTGGTGATGATGATGGTGATACCGGTGATACCGGCCTTCCAGACCTATGCCCCTTTTGTGAGAGTTCATATTGTGAGTTTTGCCAAAT
>JAQBVR010000010.1 GCA_027623015.1 bacterium
GCCAGTGTAACTGGAATCCATTGCACATTCCTCCAGATGCCTCTGCTGACTATTGCGGAGCAGGCGATGTCGGTGGATCACCACCTTCACCATCTCCAAGCCCTTCACCTTCACCATCTCCAAGCCCTTCACCTTCACCATCACCAAGTCCATCCCCATCCCCATCACCAAGCCCATCCCCATCCCCATCACCATCACCCTTTGCACCACCAAACACACCAGTGACAGCACCTCCACCACTGTCTGCACCTCCAGTTTCTCCACCAAGCACACCAGTGACAGCACCTCCACCATTGGCTCCACCTTCGCAACCTGCGCCTCCGCCAAACGTTGTATCTGCTCCACCAAGTACTCCGTCTCCATTCGCCCCACCACCACAGCCTTCGCCTCCAACGATATTTGTATCAGCACCACCAAGTGCTCCAACACCCTTTGCACCGCCATCTGCCCCAACACCCTTTGCACCAGTGACAGCACCTCCTTCACTTGCACCACCCAATACACCATCACCCTTTGCACCTCCAAGTGCGCCAACGCCAACTCCTTCATTTGGCGCATCTGCATCTAGTGCCATGTCATCCCTGAAGCCTGCTGCATGTGGGTGGAATGGATTTGCTTGCGGCGGCGGATGTCCCACTCCTGGCGATGGCTGTCAGCTAAGCAACAAAGCTTGTACATGTTGCCCAAAGGAAGGATGTTTAGAAACGAACTCATCTTCATCTACTAGTTCAAGTATTGGCGGAACAACACCATCACCATTCGCACCACCACAGCCTGCACCTCCGGTGATCTTTGTATCTGGACCTCCAAGTCCTCCAGTTACCGCACCTCCACCTGTAACGCCATCTGCACCATTCGCTCCACCATCTGCACCTGTCACTGCACCTCCGCCAAATGCATCTCCTTCAATCATCATTGTCTCGTCACCTCCTTCTTTCTCACCTCCAAGCTCTCCTGCCACTGCACCTCCACCTATTACACCTCCAAGTCCGTTATTGAATCGATGTGGCAATGGAAATGTTGATCTTGAGGAGCAATGTGATGATGGTAATACGCGTTCTAACGATGGTTGCAGTGCGACTTGTACTCTCGAAATACAACTAGTAGCAGGGGAGTTTTTCGATCCTTTAGCTGCTGCGCAGAAGCTTTCTGCTTCACAATCTTCTACACCACAAAGAAATTTTAATAGCCAAGTCTTTGGTTCACAGCAGCAATTACAGCAGAAATTTGGACTTTCACAACAACTAGCCTATCAACAGCAGTCATTGCTAGGATCCCAGTTTGTACAGCCACAACTACCTGTACAAGGTATGGGAATCGCACAGTTCCCAAGTTTCCAGCCACAGCCATACAATGTGCCATTTACAGCGTCTCTACAGAGGCGTACTACATCATACGTGCCAATATCTCAAACAGGGCCAGCAGCACTCTTTGCAGTAGCTGGAGGCGCTGCAGCGGGTATCGGACTTGTACGACGAAAGAAGAAACGATAGATACATCTCATTTTAGTTGCTGCAAAGCAGCTTATTGCTACACTTTGTTTGCCCTATAATTACCCAGATGGTGGCCCTCCTACGTCTGCGGACTTCGGCGGGTGAATACCTCGGCTATAATAAGGCCCTCAGATCTTTAGTGTCACCGTGCCCAGGTGGCGGAACTGGTAGACGCGCACGCTTGAGGGGCGTGTGGGAGTATTCCCGTGGAAGTTCGAGTCTTCTCCTGGGCACCATTCGATTATTGGCTTAAGAAAGCCAAAGTAGAAACCACTGGAATTACAGGATAGAACTTTTTAGTTCTTTACTAGTGTTCCACATCACTTCGAACCATTCTCTGAACGTATCTGCAATTTTTTTGTTTTCTATCCGAATAATCGTTCGTTCATCATCAAATGCAAACAATGTAACTGTATCGCCAAATACAATCGTGTCAGTTTCAAAATCCATACCTTTGGGAAGTAGTCGTATTTGATAATCCTTGGTAGGAGGCACATCCAGCAGATACTGCTCGGCTCCTTCATTATTTACAATGAGATCTCTGCCTTTCAGCGTTGCCTGTTTACCAAATAGCATTGTCACAATGTTGTCGCCAAACGTGTCGATAGAAGCCTGTGCATTGTAAATACCAACATATTCTCTCGTCAGAATATCTCGATACACCTGCTTCATTCCGTCGAGCCCCTTAAGCACCGTTACTCTGGGAGAGCCCGCATACGCACTCGTCATGGCATTGAGCGCTGGCATGGCACCCTGTACAAGTTGCTGCAGGTCTCGAAATTTACGCTCCCGGTCCTTTAGAAAGCTAAGGAGGCGCTCGGGAGGCTCTGCGATAAATCTGAGTACGTTTCCCTGTTCTACCTCGGAGACCAAGCCCATTTCTTCCAGTTCACGCAAAATAATATACACGTGACTCCGTGACTGCTTGGCCAGCTTGGCCACCGCACTCGCCTTGGCAGACTTTAGTGATAGTAGTGCCAGGTATATTTCCGCTTGTTTCTCGTCCATACCAATCTGCTTTAACAGAGAACGAACAGATTTTTGGGTGCCGGCAGTATCGGTATATTCCACGAATATAGTATAGCATACTGTTGTAAATATTTTTAGACAAAATTACAAATATATCATATTTATAAGCCAAAAGTAGATATAAAACACATTTTTTATTGTTATTTGATTATAGACACTCTACATATAAAACAATACTATGTGTACATGTCAACTATCTCATCTTCATCCACCGGCCCAGAGGAAACTCCCTACTTCCGTAAGTTTACGGTAGCAGAACTGGGGATAGATACACCTGCTCTGCTTACTCAATTACAACCCGTGTACGACACACTCCGCTGGGACGCATACGATGTAATTCGTGGCGGACTGAAAAAACCCACCCGTAAACGTGGGCTGGCAGAATTTACACTGCAAAAGACAGCCGATGACTGGCAGGTTGAGCGCGTAGAAGCTCAACCATATCAACAAGATGACGACCACGGTGATTACATTCGCACCGAACCAAGAACATACCCCGAAGTCATTGCGTTACAAAAAAGAATTGCTGATATAACACATTCCGTACGGGAAGATGCGAAGAAACTACGCATGATCTTTACCTTCCTGCGTACCGTCGATGCACCCGACCGCAGCGGCATCTGTGCACTTGAGGGCACACCACATATTGATGGCATAGACTACATTGTTTCCGCACTGGTAATTAACCGCCAAAACCTGAAACCCGAAACCGGAGAAAGCTCGGTGTATACCATGGACCAAGAACCATTGATGCATACCGTACTGCAACCCGGTGAAGGAATCTTCCAAGATGACAAAAACCTGATGCACCACATCACCAATATTCAACGTGATGTACAGGAAGAAATTGGTATCCGCGACATGCTTGGTATTGATGTTTCAATTCTTTCCCAATAACACCCATGAAAAATATTATTTTTGATAGCAGTTCCCACCTCGGCCAATTCTGTACGACCAATGAAGACATTCGCAGGGGGTGTAAGAACATGCAGGCATCTATTTCTCCTCTTGGCGATGATGATTGTATCGGACAGTGGACCGACCTGGAGAACGGTCGTACGGACAGAGCGATCTGGAATTTGCAAACAGAGGTACAGGATGCGTATTACCCCGTCATGGACCGCTACTACTCAATAACCAATGTTGAGCAGCAGGCACTTTCTATGTTTGAAGAAGACATTGCGTATAGGCTAGTGCCATATCTGCCTCGTTTAAGCCCGAATAGTCGTCACACATGCGCACGCGCAATCGTACGCGGTGCATCTGAGATACACACTCTCTTCAAAGAACTTCTTTCAGAAGATGTGGTCTCGTATATGGCTTCACATCACAACATTACAATTCACAAACCTCAGTCAAAAGAGGAGCTGTCATACAAGGACGCCATTCTTGAAGAGCGCTACCAGACGGCACTCAAAACATTCCGACTGTTCGGGGTAAACCCTCCTGCTCAATTGGATGATAAGAGGTCTGTACGGTTCTAACTTCAGTAAGTTCAGTGCACCATTCGACTGCGCTCATGGTCCTCGGCCTAACGGCCTCGGGCCCCTTAATAGTGTAGTTGGATCTAGCAGTTGAATGACTCTGAGTGAGTTTGCCGTAGGCAAGCGAATCGAAGAGCCCAGCAGAGAAAAAAATCTGTGATAGGATATTTCTCCTATGTCTTGGTATGTCTATATAGCTCAGGCGAGAACTGGTAGGTATTACACCGGAATTACACAAAACCCAAATCAACGTATGATTGATCATAAGCGAGGTAAAGGTGCAAAGTTTGCACATGATCAAGGACTAGATCACTTTACATACATTTCACCACCGCTTATTACTAAATCAGAAGCTCGCAAACGCGAAATTCAAATCAAAGGTTGGACAAGAGAAAAGAAGGAAAACCTGATTCAAGGAGAGTGGAAATAGTAACCTGTAAACCCCTCGTCACCAGATCATTGGCCTCAATTCTTTTATTTGCAATGCATAGACATGTACGTTATAATGTACATGTATGAAAAGTATATCTGCGACCAATGCACGAAATCAATTATTTGATTTAATAGAACAAGCAGGTAAGCCTGGTTCGGTTGTATCTATTACACATAGAGATCTGCCAGATGTTGTACTTATGTCTTATGACGAATTTGAAGGTTGGGTGGAAACAATGGAAGTTATGGCAAATCCTTTACTAGTTGAGCAGATTCAAAAAGGTCTTAACGAAATTAGTACAGGGAAAAAGACAAGTTTGGCTGCAGTTAAAAAGAAGCTTAACATGTAAATATGTATTCGATAGAACTTTCTAGGGGGGCTGAAAAATCATTGAATACTCTAGAAAAGAAAAATCAACAAAGAGTAATTTCCGCCTTAGAAGGGTTAGAAAAAGATCCTTTTATAGGGAAGAAGCTTCAAGGGCCACTGAAAGGATTATGGTCAATTCGAGTTTTGCCATTTAGAATTATTTATTCAATAAGCAAGAAAACGGTTACAGTATCAGTTGTTGCTATTGGAGATAGAAAGGGCGTTTATAAGATATTGAAGTAAATCATTAACAGTCAGTAACCAGAAATCTCTTCAGCATTGTTCATGGTACAATTTCATCCTATGGATGACACAGAGATTCTCAAGTACATCGTCATTGGATTTGCGATCTTGTGGATTGGTATCTGCAATGCTATGGCGTACATGTCGGGCTGGAAGTCATTAGCCAGAAAGTACCCTGCGTTGAACAAGCCTATGCAGAAGCGGTACTTCATGCAGGACATGAAGATTCGATGGGCAACATACAAAAACGGTATAACGATCCGTACAGGGCCCGAGGGTATCTACTTCTCTATGTTCCCAGTGTTTCGCTTTGGTCATACGCCCTTTCTCATTCCATGGTATATGATCACAAAATACGAAAAGACTACGATGCGTGGTAAGGCCATCTAGCTGCATTTTGGGAGTTCAGATACACAGAAAACTATCACTGTACCTGCAAAGATTATCGATGACGCTATTGTACTAGGGCACATCACTGCGAAAAGCTCAATTCCTGTGGCCATTAATTAACACAAAAGCTTCTAATGAAGCACCAATAGTATGGCTATAACTTGCTATCTATAGCTCTCGGGAGTTTACTGCCTGTCAAATGGCTCTAAAGGAATTTGCTACTCATCTTCGAAATTACCTGCTTATGGGCATAGTCCTCTCAGGTATATGGTACATATCGCCTTCATTTGCACTAGGAATGAACACTATTATCACTGGATCTGAAGAGCAGACGCAAATGTTGTTCTTTCTCACAAGTATCACTTTGATCTTTGCTTTGGGGTATTTGGCATACGAACTAGCAAAGCCTACGATCATCCCTTCATTTGTCCTCGCAATATTTGTAGGTATGGCTGCACGAGATGTCTTTGCTCATGTAACACAAAATACAGCGTTGCTCTCTATGCTCATCACCGCTGGTGCTGTGATGATCTTATTTGGAGGGGGGATAGAGACGCCATTCCAACAGTTTAAGAAGTCTATTGGGCCCATACTTTCATTGGCCATAGTGGGAACAGTGGTCAATGCCTTCCTTTTTTCACTTGTCTTATCAGCGTTAGCTTCATGGATGCACATTGCTCTCCCACTGACTGTCATCGTCTTACTAGGAGCAGCTCTAGCTTCCACAGACCCTGCTGCCATCATTCCTAGTTTTGGTACGTTATTCTTCACAAAACCCCGTGTAAAACATATCGCCATAAGTGAAAGTGCGATAAACGATGTCGTAGGCGCGGTACTTGTCAGTATATTCTTGTCTATCATCCTTTCAGATGTTGCTCCTTCTACAGTGCAAGATGCTTATAGCATGCTACTCAGAGATGAATCTCTGAATCTCATATTGCGTACTGTTTCCATTGGGCTTGTCGTTGGATGTATCGGGTTCTGGTTCTTCTCTCTTTGGAGTAAGTGGAAAGAGCATGTCGATATAGATGCTGGCAGTGATGCAGCACTCTTTCTAGCTATTCCGTTATTCTCATACACATTTGCGACAATCTTTGGGGGAAGTGGACTGCTTGCTACATTTATCACCGGTCTACTACTGCAAGTACGTTCACATTTTCGACATGTAGAACATTATTTCAACCATACTATCGAAGGTTTCATGAAACCAATGATGTTCATGTTACTTGGGGCGATGGTGGAACCTTCAGAACTCCTCCTCGTTGCAAATATAGGCATAGTAAGTGGCTTGATCTTTATGTTTATCTTACGGCCAATAATAGTCTTTTGTACACTTGCACCGTTTACTGTTGGCAAGGAGAGGTTGAGCCTTTCGGAATTACTATTTTTGTCATTTGTCCGTGAAACAGGGGTTATACCTGCTGTGTTACTCATTACGATCTATTTATCGGGAATAGAAGGCGCAGATACAGGTATGGCTATCGGACTATGGGTTATTCTTCTTACACTCATCATAGAGCCTCCGATTACGCCCTATTTAGCAAGAAGACTCGGCTTAGCTCGCCTTCAAAGAGATGTACCAGAGAGACGCCATGTAGGCCCTGTAGCAGTACTCTGTTCTCGTGGATTTTCATTCCCTGAACGTATGGAAACAGTAGTTCAGTGGGCCTTACAACATTCGGTAGAAAATATAGTTCTTTTACATTGCCCAGAGTCGAGATACACAGAGGAGTTTATTGCCGATGTTTATGAGCGCGCGATTGCACTATTTACGTCGATGAATGCGAAGCTTGTGCATAGTGGCCAACGAGAAATCAACTTTGAATTTCTCGACGCACCAGGCTTACTGCAAGACAATATTGACGCACTGATAGCAGCAGGGGATGTGTCCATTATTTTCGTTGGGTCGAAGATGCTCGACTACAGACTAGACGATGTAAAGCGGCTCAATGTGCCGTTCTACTTTATGGAATAACGCATGTTCTTGCAGAGGAAAAGAAACCCGTACACTGCGGTAAAAAAAACTGAAGAATCAAGATCTCCACGCCACATTTTGAGCATGCAAAATTGCTTGCGGGGAGATTTCATCTCGTTGAAATATGCGTATATAATCTATAAAATTAATGAAAAAAAACCCTTAATTCTGTCTAAAATAGTAGACAATTATACTTAACTTAGAGTTAAGTAAACTAAACAAGTAGCTATTTTCATACATGTGACTTTAGCCCTAAATTAAGCCGAAAAACTATTAAAAGCTTTTGAAACTTAAAGTGTCATGAAGAAAGTTGTACTCGTAAATCCCACATCCAAAATCTCAAAGAGGAAATAGGAAATATCTTTGGGATTTGGTGCTTGGATATTGGGATTTGTATATGTTGTAGTAGTTGTCTTTTTCTGCGAAATTTGCTATACTAAGTAGTACAAACATATGAAACACAACACACCAAAAACATTCGCATCATTCCTTCTTGTAGCAATTGTATTTGCACTTGCAGACATGCCCGTTGCAGAAGCTACTCTATCTCCACGTCGTACCGATGGACTACGTAATGCTGCGACAACACCGAAGCAAATCGAGCTACAAGCTGACCTCGCCGAACGCACTCGTCGACTAGCAGATCAATATAGTACACGCACGGGTGGTAGTGACTTCGATGCACCTGACGTAAATAGTGACACTCCTGATCCAGTCATGCGAACTCGCCGTGAAAGTCTCACTGCAGTGGTAACACAGTCTGAGCCCACTTGGGAACTTGCAGAGGTGGCTGAGTCTCATACGATTGCTAAAAACATGCCTGCGTTGCCAAGTTCTGGATTTGGCATCTCTATGACTGCTATCGCTCTTGCAGCAACCGCAGTTATACGAACATTGAAGAGCTAAGAACTTCGTATCTCAACTTGAATCTATGTCTGACATTTGAGTAATGTTGACTTTTGTTTACTTTGTGTCCGTACCTATAGAAGTACTTGCTTTAAACTGAGACTATGTCGCTGTGCATAGAGCAAAAGCGTGTTTTGTGGTAAAATTATAAGATTTCATACATACAAACACTATTCAACGTTCTGGAGGCCCCAGAAGATATCTCTCTATACGCGCGCGCGCGTCGTGCGTGTGCACGTCTCATGTTAGTGAGTTTTCTGCTAAACGGTATCATCACAACACCGGTTCTTGCACAAGCTATCGAAGATGCGAGTCCGGTTGAGTTAACTGTTAGCTCATCGTCTACTTCGTCAGAAATATCTGAATCATCTTCTTCGAAAAAAGAGATAGAGGAAATAAAAGAAATAGAGGATTCATCATCTGCATCTTCCGAATCTGAATTGTCAGACTCATCCGAAGAAATAGTTGAAGAAGTAGTTGAGGTTGAATCTTCAACCTCGAGTACCTTGAGCACGTCGTCCACTTCGAGTACCTCTAGTGCAGAAGTAATATTAGATCTTGAACTTCCAGATACATCATCCAGTTCTTCATCTTCAACCTCGAGCACGTCGTCTACCTCGAGCACTTTAGAGAAAGAGATACAAGCATCGCTTATAAGCACACCAAAGCGATCGGTACCAACCAATACACATCCTACATTTTCTGTACCGAAGGATGCAGAGATACAAAATATAGATGAACTTACACAGAGACTCATCGTTACACTTACAGATGCAGACGGAGAGCTGACAAGCCCTGAGCTTGATATTGAAGCTACACAGGGTGCATACACCGTTACAGTGTTACCAAGTAATGACTTTGCACCAGGGCTCTACAGCATCTCTGCTGTCATCGACGGTACCCGTGGTGCCAATCGACAACTTCAAAAACTCTTCCGAGAAACCGAAGGTGATGTAGAGGACATTATTGTTCTAGATGACACTGTTCAGTGGGGAATGATCGCATTAAATACTGACCGTGCTGTGTACAATGTTGGTGATACTGCAGAGGTCACATTCACCGTGTTGAGTGATTATGGCAATGCACTCTGCGATGCAGACGTTGTTCTCACGATTACAGACTCAGATGGCAACGTAACTGAGCCAACTGTACTGCATCCATCTACATGCGAAGCGACTGCAGAAGGTATGCCAGTCTTTACGGCATCTATAACATTTGAAACATCTGGAGATCATAATCTGATAGTAACAGCTGAAACAGAAGAAGGTCAGCGCACACTGAAGCAAGCAGTGTCTGTGTCAGACGAGCAGTCACTCATCGATGTACAGCGCAGCAATGCAGTCATTGCACTTGCAGGATCTGAGCAAACCATGACAGTCACTATTACTCCATCGCATACATTTGTTGGAGAAGTAACAGAGACTTTTCCATACGCAGTAGAGATTCTTGCATCTGATCCACCTGCAGATCTTAGTTTAGATAGCGATGGCAGCAAGCGCCTGACATGGAATAAGCAGTGGGATGCAGATAGGACATATACATTGACCTACACGTACAAGAGTCCTGTAGACGAGAAAGCATTTAGACTCTTTGGGCCTATTCATGCTGAGGGTACAGTGATGGGAACTACCGCTATTGAGGTGGACGACGTACTCGACGTTTTTTCATCTAATTCAAGTGAATCAGACAGCTCTTCATCATCCAAAGAAGTAATAGAGGATTCTTCTTCCTCTGAGGATGTTGTCGAAGTGGACGAGGTTCTCGACGTGCTCGACGTTTCTTCGTCTAGTTCAGAAGATACCTCTGAGTCGTCTTCCTCAGAAAAAGAAATAGAAAATTCTACTTCAAGCACGTCGTCCACCTCAGAATCTTCCGAGATTGAGGAAGTCAGTGAGCCAGAGTCAGAAGAGGCTATCGAAGAAGTCATTGAGCCAGAAGAAGTCTCCAGTATCTGGAAACGCATCTTCAGCTTCATCGTCCAAGATGCTATCGCATTATCAGTAGATCGAGATCTACGGTTTACAGAACTACGACAGTGGCAGACCGTATTCGCAGTATCTGTTGTAGGGGAGGTAAGTAGCGATACAGGATTTACATTCTTGTCCGATGAATCCGAATTCCCTGAGCAGAAAACTGAAAATACATTGGTTCTAGAGAGCGAAGGAGATCAAGAGCTCTTTGCCCTAGGAAGTGAGCCAGAGTTTGTCATCCTTCAGCCTCTTATCAAAAAATCAGATGTAAAAGACAAGGAAGATACTTCTGTCACTGAACAGAAAGTCTTTGCTGATATTCTCGATACAGTCATCGATACTGAGTCTGTAGAGTATGCGATCGCAGAGACTATTATTGCAGATCAGAACACACAAGAGCGTATTGCAGGTGCTGTCATGAAAGATTCACTGCATGTTACTAAGCTTAGTGATGTTGCCTTGCCATCTGGTAGACGTATGCGGGCTTCGACAGTGAATTCTATAACGGACAACATCATCCAAACTCTCGATGATTCAGAGAGCGTACAAGATGCTGTAGCGCAGGAAGTGCAAGATGTTGTTGCGACTGTTATCGAAGAACATGTCGTCGAAAAGGTAAAGCAAAAGCTTATCGCAGAAGCAATAGATGGTGACTTGCAGAAAAAAGACATCGAAGATGTTGTAGAGAGTATTGTTGCATCTGATCAGAGAGGTATAGTCGCAGATGTTACAGCGGAAGATGTGAGCATTCAAGATGTGGTTGTAGATGCAGTTGTACAAAATATGCAAAAAGGAACCGACTCACAAGAGGTTTCTACGAAAGAAGTCTTCCAGATGCATGTAACAAATGTTGCAGGAGATGCAGTCGCTATCGAACATCACTTCGAACAGAAGTCAGATGGATCTACTGTCTTAAAACTAGGAAACAAAAAAGGTCTCAAGCCTGGTAGATACACAGTGCACACACAGATCACCAATCCACTTACAGGAGAGGAACAGATATTTGAACAAGACTTTACATGGGGTGTCCTTGCACTCAACGCTGCAAAGGACGTTTACACTCCTGGTGAAGTGGTAAAGCTTGCTCTTGGTGTACTAGATGACGAAGGTGCCATGGTCTGCGATGCTATTCTTCATCTAACAGTGCTATCTCCAGATGGGACAGAGACTATCCTTTCAACTACAGAAGGATCTATCTCAGTTTCAGAAACATGCTCTGTCATGAAGTCAGATCTTATTACGCCCGACTACTCAACCATGTTCCGTGTCGATGAAGCAGGGGTATACAAAGTAGAAGCTGTCGCACAGACACCAAATGGAGAACGGTCTCTAAAGTCACAGATTGTTGTTAAAGAAAATCCTGTATTCGTTGTTAAGAGAGAAGCTGCAACGCGTTTGTATCCTGTTGGATATTCACCGATGACGATCACCGTCACATTTAACCAAGACTTTACCGGTTCAATTGCCGAAAAACTTCCATCAGACTTCTATCCAACAGATATATCTGCAGATGGATTGCTGAGCAATGAGGAGAAAAATATTACATGGGAAGGAAGTTGGTCTGCTGGAGAAACAGCAGAATTCTTCTACCGATACAATGCTCCAGACATCTCTCCAGAGTTCTACACATTGGGACCCATCATACTTTCAAGCAGTATTGACAACTTTACACATAGAGAGTCTCGTGTATGGCTCATCGCAAACGATGCAACTGTTACTTCAATATTTAGACCAAACGCAGATGGAGCAAATGTAAGTCATACAGACTCATTTTCCTCTTGTAATACGCTTGGAAACTACGAGTGCGTCGATGAGGTAGTTGCTGATGACACAACTTCACAAATTCAGGCTACAGACGCATGCTCAGCAAGCATTGAGACTTTTGCAACAACATTTGCACTAACAGATGGCAGTCTAACCAACGGTGCCATCGCATCTGTAACGGTCTATACAAGAGTGGCCGTAGACACGACAACTGATCAAACCTTTACGACCGAAATTCGAACTGTCTCTACCAATTATCTTGGGTCTACAGAAACACTTTCTGCAAATAGTACATTTCAGACGATCTCAAAAACCTATACGACAAATCCAAATACAGGTATCGCATGGACTTGGGCACAGATCAACGCGATAGAAGCAGGTGCAGAGGCAACGCATGATGCAGACTCTTGTGGTGGATTATCTTACATTACACAGACATACATAGAAGTCTCTTACACAGCAACAAGTCCGTGGACAATTCGACCAAATGGAAATGGAACGATTGCATATACGGATGTAAATAGCACAACGTGTAATGCGACGAATGGTAACTATGATTGTGTAGACGAAACGAGCGCAGATGATGCAACGAGCAATGTTGGATTTCAAGATTCTTGTTCTATATCTGAAGAATCTGCAGAAGACCTCTACACAGTAACTGGTAGTGGAGGGATAACAAACGACATAGATTCCGTCACTGTCTATGTCCGTAGTCAGTCAAATAATGGAGCAAACGCTACTGTCGCAACAAAGCTACGAACAAATTCTACAAACTACTATGGTACAGAAGTTGGTAATGGTACTTATGTAACAGATTCGACTGTGTATACGACAAATCCAAATACAGGACTCACTTGGACATGGGCAGAGATCGATGCATTGCAAGTAGGAGCACGTTCCACTCACGGAGGAGGTGCATGTAGTGCTAAAACAGATGTCACACAGGTATATGTGGAAGTTGCTTTTGCTGCTACACCGAGAGTAACAGGTACGCTCTATAGCGACGAAGGAGTTACGCCTGTTGCTGGGAAGACTATTGCGTACTCTACCAATGGTAGTGGAGCTATAGACACTGCCATCACTGATGCAGGTGGTCAATTTAGACTGTCTGGAGCCACATTGACAGGCGGAACCATCATCACCCTATGGCAAGACGATGGCACAGGAACTGGTGTAGTAGTCACCCAAGCTACAACTGGAACAAATACTGGTATCCATCTATACCAAAACCGTTTGATCATCCGAAATGAAAATGGATCTGGAGCGATCACAAATAATATTCTCAATAGTGCTGAAAATAACGGTGGTACGCCTGAGCCAGACATCGCAGCAGTATATACAGTGACATCAGACAATCTGACGATGTCCGGAGGCATGGAGCTTCTGGTCTGGGCAAGAGATGTGTATACCCCTGGAGGCACAGTGACTGCAGACGACATCGATATAAATGGTACGTTGACGATGGGGACCAATGCACTTACTGCATCTGGATCCTTCGATGCAACAGGAGGTAGCTTCTCCATCTCTGGAACGACAACATTTAACTCTACTGCATCTACAAATACCATCACGATGAACGGAGGAACAATGTCCGGTGTAATCTTTGCTGGAGGACAGGGTGCTTGGACACTGCAAGATGCGACAGATATAAACGGTCTTTTGACCATCTCTGGAGGAACATTGAAACAAGGAAATGCGACATTAAACATCTCGAAAGACCTGCGCATCGCACTCGGTGCATCATTTACCAAATCGACCAATAGCTCACTTCTCAAGCTTGATGGAGACTTGTGGTACGAAGATGAAGTTGGTCTAAATCTTGGATATGTGCAAATAGGAGCAAGTCCTGAAATCATAACACTCTCAGGCTCACTCCAAGCAGACAAACTAACGGTTGGAACAGGGGATACACTGACACTCTCTGGAAACAATCTATTTGTAGGAACCGGTGGTTTGTATCTCTATGGAACGCTTGATGCCAGTGACGACAGAGGGAGCACTTCGCTCATCACAGTATCTGGAGCATGGGTAGCAGCAGGCTCTGGAAACCTTATTGGTGGTACATCAACAGTACTGTTTGATGGTACATCTGGATCACATCAATTTGCGTCTTCTGGCGCATTCCATAATCTGGTCTTCTCTGGAACTGGAGGTACATGGAGTGCATCTGGCGATGCTCTAGATGTAAATGGAAGCTTCAGTCTCTCTGCAGGTACATTTGTCGCTCCGACTACATTAAACCTTTCAGGTTCATTCCTAAACGGTGCTAGCGGTACCTTTACACACAACTCCGGTTCGGTGATCCTCGATGGTAATAGTCAGACCGTATCTGGCGCTACAGCATTCCACATCTTTACAAAAAATGGCTCTGCGCCTGACATATTTACATTTGCAGCTACTGCACTCCAAACATTTAGCGGAACGCTTACGATAGCTGGTACATCCAATGACTCGCGCATAACTGTTGTATCTTCTCAAGCAGGACTAGCCGCAAAACTTTCGCTCGATGCAGCAACCTCAGAAAGTATCTCCTTTATAGACCTGAAAGATAACGATGCATCTGGTGGTCAGACACTCGACTGTACTGGATGTATAAATACTGGAAACAATACAGGTTGGTTCTTTGCAACAGATCCTGTTGTTGGAACATTGTATAGCGATAGGGGAGTCACGCCATTGCCAAGTAAGCTCGTATCGATCAGCTACAACGGTGGTTCGCTCACTTCTTCTTATACGACAGATGCAGGAGGACAATTTACACTCTCTGGTGTCGCGATGACAGGAGGTACGATCATTACACTGTTCGTAGATAACGAGACGCAGGATGCAGTCACAGTGACACTTGGTTCTGGAGGATCCATGACAGGAATCCACATGTACCAAGACTTCTTCATCATTCGTAGTGACTCAGGCTCTGTAGCGCAGACAAACAACATCCTCACGAGTGCAGCAAACCTTGGCGGTACAGGAGACAGCGATCTTAGCAATATCTTCACACTTTCAAGCAACAATCTTACAGTACCCTCTGGAAAGAACCTCCTTATATGGGATAACGATACCTACAACCCTAGTGGCACAGTCACTGCGACAACACTCAGTGTCAGCACAGGTTCATCTCTTACTGCATCTGGCTTTGCAGTAGATATAAACGGCGATATGAGCGTATATGGAACGTATGACCAAGCACATGGAACACTTACAGTATCTGGATCTTTGCGGATCAAATCTGCAGGAGCATTTACGCATGCTACAAATGCATCTCTCATCACTTTCGATGGAGAGTCTACGTTTGAAGATGAGGGTAATAACGGACTTGGTACGGTGATTATTGGTGCAAGTGACAACACAACACTCACAGTATCTGGTGCACTGCAGGCATATATGCTCACCGTTGGAACGGGGGATACACTCGTCACAAATGGATACAATATCTCCGTTGGCACAGGTGGTTTGCACAATCATGGTTACTTCATTGCGTCAGACAATAGTCCGCATATATCTACCATTACCGTCTCTGGTTCATGGTTACACTCTGGAACAGGAGGATTTACTCCCGGGTCATCTACAGTCCTCTTCGACGGTACCTCAGGAATACATGAGATCACAGCATCTGGCTCGTTCTACCGATTAGTCTTCTCTGGCACAGGGGCAACGTGGACTGCAACAGGTTCATTCCTCGATATCAATGGTGGACTAACGATCTCTGCAGGAACTCTCATTGCATCTGACGTCATCACACTTTCTGGTTCGTTCCTCAATGGAGCAAGTGGCACATTTACACACCATTCAGGTTCCGTGATACTCAACGGTCTCGACCAGACAATCTCTGGTTCTACAGTCTTCTTTAGGCTCACCAAGACTGGGTCAACAGCACAGACTCTCACATTCCCAGCAACTGCACAGCAGTCTATCAGTGGCTCTATAGTTCTCACGGGAACTAGTGCATCAAATAGACTCAGCCTACGATCGAGTACATCTGGCATCGCGGCCAAACTCTACGTAGATGTCGGTGCAACGAAAGAATTTTCATATCTCGATGTACAGGATATCGATACCTCTCCAGGTGTCGTGCTCACCTGTACAACAGAATGTGTAAATAGCGGAAACAATACAGGATGGAATTTCAATACTATCGTTGGTTCTGCATATAGTGACGAAGGGGTTACACCTCTTTCAGCTGTAACTGTAGCCATGTCTCTAAATGGAGGTGTTGCGACAGATACAGCGATAACAGACTTGGGAGGACAGTTTACACTCTCTGGTGCAACATCTTTGACTGGTGGAACGATCATCACTCTGTACTTAGATTCTGGAAGCTCTTCGGGTGTGACTATCGCACTAGGTTCTGGTTCGAGTATGTCGGGCATGCACATCTTTAAAGACAGGCTTATCGTCCGTAGTGTTGCAGGCTCAACTGCTATTACAAACCTCGACATCGACCACGCAAATGACAACGGCGATGCATCTATCACCGCAATACTTACAAGCGCTAGTACTAGCGCTATAGTAGTAGCTGGAGGGAAGGAGCTACTCGTCTGGACAGGTTCAACATTTGCACCAGCAGGTACAGTGACTGTTGACGATATCGACATAGATGGAACACTGACCATGCTGACCAATGCACTTACAGCTTCAGGCTCCTTCGATGCTACTGGTGGTAACTACAGCATCTCAGGTACGACAACATTCAACTCTACAGCATCTACAAATACCATCACGATGAATGGAGGGACTATGTCTGGTGTTATCTTTGCTGGAGCAAACGGGTCTTGGACACTACAAGATGCAACCGACTTCAATGGTACGGTAACCATCTCTGGTGGAACGCTCGTACAAGGAAACACAACCCTCTCTATCGCAGGCGATCTACGTGTCACAGCAGGTGCTGCCTTCACGAAGTCGAGTAACAGCTCAATGTTGACGCTTGACGGAGACTTGATCCTTGAAGATGAGCAAACAGTAAACTTCGGTAATCTGGCTATATCTGGGGCTCCAGATAACACGGTAACGCTTTCTGGGGCACTACAAGCAGACAGTCTAACTATCGGAACAGGAGACACACTCACACTCTCTGGGTTCAACCTCCTCATCGGAACAGGTGGACTGCATCTTCATGGAAGCTTGAATGCAGGTGATAATGGAACTGCAGTGTCACTCATTACTGTCTCTGGTTCATGGCTTGCATCTGGAACAGGGGACTTCATCGGCGGAACATCTACTGTTCTCTTCGATGGCACTACAGGCTCACATGAGATCACATCATCTGGAGCATTTCACAACCTCGTATTCTCTGGAACAGGAGGAACGTGGACAGCGAGTGGCGATGCGATGAACGTTAACGGTAGCTTTAGTTTGAGCGCTGGTACATTGACGGCACCTGCAACATTGAACCTCTCAGGGTCCTTCCTCAATGGCGCCAGTGGTACATTTACGCACAATTCAGGTTCGGTGATCCTTGATGGTAATAGTCAGACTATCTCTGGTGCGACAGTATTTTATAACTTGTCTAAGGTAGGATCTAGCCCAGATATACTTACATTTGCAGCTACTACTGAGCAGTCTGTAAGTGGAGCACTTTCATTGCGAGGCACGAGTGCATCAAGCATATTAGTAATCAAATCTAGTATTGCAGGTATTGCAGGACTACTCAGCCTCGATACTCTCGCTGGTACTTCAAACAATGCATTCCTCGATATCATCGATAACGATGGAAGTAATGGCCTGCAAATCTCTTGTACGGACTGTACCGATAGTGGTAACAATACAAACTGGGACTTTGCACTCGCTTCTATCGTCGGTACGCTCTATAGCGACGAAGGAATCACCCCTCTGGCGAGTAAAAAAGTTGCAATCAGCTTTAATGGTGGAGCAATACTCGATGATGATGAGACAGATGCCGGAGGTCTATTTACCCTATCAGGTGCCTCTCTAACAGGGGGAACTATCCTCACTATTTATATCCAAGACGAGGTACAGGATGGTGTACTTGTCGCTTTAGCAACAGGATCAAGTATGACTGGTATGCACTTGTACCAAGACTTCCTTATAGTAAGGAGTGAATCGGGAGCTGTTGCTGTTACAAATACAATACTGTCACTGGCAGATGACTTTGCTGGAACACCAGATACAGATGTATCTAATATCTACACAATTTCTGCTGGAAACCTTACTGTGCCCACAGGAAAGAACCTTCTTGTATGGGGCAACGACACATTTGAACCAGGTGGAAGTATAAACGTTCCATCCTTCTCTATAGGGACAGGCTCTGTCTTTACCACAAATGGATCTGCCGTAGATATCAATGGAACATTCACGGTCTACGGTACATTTAACCAAGGTAATAGTGCTCTTAGTGTGTCAGGAAATTTGCTCATCTCTTCTGGTTCGACATTTACGAAGTCGAGCAATAGTTCACGGTTTATCCTCGATGGTGACCTCACGTTTAACGATGAGACATCTACAAATCTAGGTCATGTGCAGATCGGAGCAAGTCCAGATACCACAACGCTACTCTCAGATCTTACAGTCGATACTCTTACTGTGGGCACAGGGGATGTCCTTATATTATCTGGTCATAATCTGTTTATCGGAACTGGTGGACTACATCTTCATGGTCTTATGGATGCAACAGACGACAGAGGAAGTGTGTCGCTCATTACCGTATCTGGTTCTTGGCTAGCGTCTGGGACGGGAGACTTTATCGCAGGCAAGTCTACAGTGCTCTTCGATGGTAGTTCTGGATCACACAACATTACCGCTTCTGGAGCATTCTACAACGTTGTATTCTCTGGAACAGGAGGCACGTGGAGTGCATCTGGATCGTATCTAAATATAGATGGAAACTTCACACTTTCTGCAGGTACGTTTACAGCTCCAGACATCATCAATCTTTCTGGTTCATTCCTTAATGGAGCAAGCGGAATGTTCAATCACAACTCTGGTTCTATGATCCTTGATGGACCAGACCAAACACTATCTGGTTCTACAGTGTTCTACAACTTGAGTAAGTCTGGTTCGACTGCACATACTCTTACATTTGCAGCCACGGCTGAGCAGACTGTAAGTGGCGCACTTCTTCTACATGGTGGAAGTTCGACTGCACGCTTAAGCTTGCGTTCAAGTATCGCAGCCATCCTCTCACTCCTCACACTAGATGCCGCAGGAACACAGTCTATTTCCTATGTTGATGTAAAGGATAATAGCGCATCTGGAGGCCAAATACTGACATGTGGAAACCTCTGTGCAAACAGTGGAAATAGCGCAAACTGGCTTCTCGATACTGTTACAGGTACTGCATATAGTGATGAAGGAGCAACGCCGATTGCATCCACACAAATCGCAATAAGCTACAACGGTGGTGCAGTAACAGATACACACACGACAGATGCTGGTGGACTCTTCACTCTCTCTGGAGCAAATATGACGGGTGGTACAGTCATTACAGTATATCTCAATGGTGGCACTGCTACAGGAGTAACTATTCTTCTTGGATCAGGATCATCTATGACAGGCATCTCCGTATTTGAAAATCGTCTTATCATTCGCAGTGAATCTGGCTCTGTACTGTTTACAAATACCACACTCGCAGTCGCAGATGACAATGCAGATACGGACATCACGACAGTGCTTTCGAGTGCTTCAACTACAGCTGCAACGGTATCAGCTCCATATGAATTACTCGTGTGGGCAGGTACGACTTTCATACCAGGAGGCACACTAACAACAGACGACATAGATATAAACGGTACACTCACACTTGGTACCAATGCACTTACTGCTTCAGGATCCTTCGACGCAACTGCTGGAACATACAGTATCTCTGGGACGACAATATTTAACTCCACTGCATCGAACAACCTTATCACGATGAATGGAGGGACTATGTCTGGTATAATCTTTGCAGGAGCAAATGGAGCATGGACGCTACAAGATGCAACAGACTTCAACGGAACAGTGACGATCTCTGGTGGAACACTGATTCAAGGAAATACAACACTTAATATTGCAGAAGATCTTCGCGTTGCTGCTGGAGCAGCATTTACGAAGTCATCAAACAGCTCACTGCTTACACTCGATGGAGACTTGATCCTCGAAGACGAGCAGTCCGTCAACTTCGGAAATCTTTTGATCTCTAGCATTCTAGAGAACACAGTTACGCTATCTGGATCTCTTCAGGCGGACACTCTCACGATCGGAACAGGAGACACACTGACACTCTCTGGATTCAACCTCTTCATCGGAACGGGTGGATTGCATCTTCATGGAAACTTGAATGCTGCAAACAATGGATCTGCAATATCACTCATTACAGTATCTGGCTCATGGCTAGCATCTGGAACAGGAGACTTTATCTCGGGAGATTCCACAGTCCTCTTTGATGGAACATCGGGTAGCCATGAGATCACAGCATCTGGTGCATTCCATAACCTTGTCTTCTCTGGAACAGGAGGTAGTTGGACTGCGTCTGGTACGTATATGAACATCGATGGTAGCTTCACGCTCTCTGCAGGTACGTTTACTGCTTCAGATATCATCACTCTATCTGGATCATTTGTACATGGAGCAAATGCAACATATACACATAACTCCGGTTCATTTATCCTCGACGGTACGAATCAGACGATATCAGGATCTACAGTTTTCTATGGTTTGACCAAGACAGGATCTCTCGCACATACATTGACCTTTGGTGCTACGACGCAGCAGTCTATTAGTGGATCGCTCACACTACGCGGAGCTACAAGTCAGTTGCTGTCTATCCGATCAAGCATTACATCCATCCAACCTAAGTTAGTAATAGACTCTAGTGCTACACAAGATATCGCATACTTAGATGTACAAGATAACAATGCAAATGGAGGTTTGTCACCGAATTGTACAAGTTGTACAAATAGCAGTAACAACACCAACTGGTTCTTCGAAACGCATACGATTGTTGGTACTGTCTACAGTGATGAAGCGGTCACTGCTATAGCATCTACAGAAATCGCAATGTCTCTTAACGGAGGAGCTGCAACAGACACAGACATCACAGATGCAGGTGGGCAGTTCATTCTCTCAGGCGCTACAACAACAGGGGGTACGCTTATCACTTTGTATCTCAACTCTGGTACAGCATCTGGTGTCATGATAGTACTAGGATCTGGCTCATCTATGACGGGTATTTCCATCTTTGCAAACCGACTCATCATTCGCAGTGAAACAGGGGCATCGGTGACAAATGCCGACCTTGCAAATGCAGATAACAACGGCGATAACGCTATCTCTGCAATTCTTTCTAACGCTAGTACTAGCGCTATTACAGTCGCAGCAGGGAAAGAGCTGCTCGTATGGACTGGTAGTGTCTTCGCACCTGGAGGCACTATAACCACAGACGATATCGACATCAATGGAACGCTCACTCTTGGTACCAACGCCCTCACGGCTTCAGGATCATTTGACTCAACTGGAGGGAACTTCTCTATGTCTGGAACGACGACGTTCAACTCCACGACATCGACCAATACCATCACGACAAATGGAAGTACATTCTCAGGAGTAGTCTTCTCTGGAGCAAATGGAAGTTGGACTCTTATAGATGCGCTAGACATCAACGGAACAGTAACCATCTCTGGTGGTACACTTGTCCAAGGTAATTCCACGTTGAATATCGGAGGAGATCTTCGTATTGCTGCCGGGGCAACGCTAACAAAATCCAGCAATAGCTCATTGCTTACACTAGATGGCAACGTAATTCTTGAAGACGAAGTCAGCTTAAACTTCGGTAATTTGGCTATATCTGGGGCTCCAGATAATACGGTAACGCTTTCTGGATCACTACAAGTAGACATGCTTACTATTGGTACAGGAGACACACTCACACTCTCTGGGTTCAACCTCTTCATCGGAACGGGTGGGCTGCATCTGCATGGAAGCTTAAACGCAGGAGACAATGGAACTGCAGTGTCACTCATCACTGTCTCTGGTTCATGGCTCGCATCTGGAACAGGGGACTTCATCGGCGGAACGTCTACAGTAATCTTCGATGGAACATCTGGAAGTCATGAGATTACATCTTCAGGCGCATTTAACAATCTTGTATTCTCTGGAACAGGAGGAACATGGAGTGCATCTGGAGATGCGATGGACGTAAACGGAAGTTTCTCACTCTCAGCGGGTACATTTACTGCACCGACTACGTTGAACCTCTCTGGAGCATTCCTCAATGGTGCCAGTGGTACATTCTTGCACAATTCAGGTACTGTAATACTCGATGGTGGTAACCAGACCATCTCTGGTTCTACAGCATTCTACAGCTTCACCAAGACCGTCTCAGCAGCGTATACATTGACTCTTCCAGCCACTGCTGAACAGACATTTAGCGGAACACTTACTATACAAGGGGGCGGATCTACCGATCGCCTTACGCTTGCTTCAAGCAATAGCGCAGTGGATTATTTGATGACACTAGATGCAGCTGGAAGCGAAACGATCTCACAGCTTATTGTTGCACGTAGTGATGCAAGTAATGGTCAAGAGTTATCGTGTACAAACTGTATCGATAATAGTAACAATACAAACTGGAACTTTATAACGCCTGCTGTCGTTGGTACGGTATACACTGATGAAGGAGTGACACCGCTTGCAAGTACGGTAGTAAGTTTTAGTGCAAATGGTGGTGCGCGGCTTGCATCGTACACAACAGATGCAGGAGGTCAGTTCACTGTTTCTGGTTCATTGATGTCCGGTGGTACAGTTATTTCATTGTATCTTAATGGAGGAACTGCAACAGGAATGACGATTGTACTTGGATCTGGCTCAGCGATGACGGGTATAAGCATCTTTGCCAATCGTCTGATAGTTCGTAGTGAGTCTGGCACTTCAGCTATCACCAATGCCACACTCGCTATTGCGGATAACCTTGGTGATAGCGATATGACCGCTATTCTTTCGAGCGCTACTACTAGCGCTATAACAGTGGAAACAGGGTACGAGCTTCTCGTATGGACAGGGACAACATTTACTCCTGGTGGCACCATTACGACTCACGATATGGACATAAATGGAGTCCTCAACTTCCAGCGAAATGCCATCACGGTAAAGGGGTCATGGGAGATGACGAGTGGTACGCTCTCTGGCCACACAGCTATCACATTTGCACCGAAGATAACGACAGCAACTATCACGTCTGGTGGTAGGACATTCTCTGGAGTGACACTCAACAGCACAGGAACAGTGACGCTTGCAGATGCGATGAACATCGATGGGTCACTCAAGGTACTCTCAGGAACCTTTGTACAAGGTCTCTATGCTCTAAATGTATCCGACGATGTTCGTATTGCTTCTGGTGCAGTATTTACGAAGTCGAGCAATAGTTCTGTCTTCACGTTTGATGGCGACCTTATATTCGAAGACGAAGTTGGTGAAAATCTTGGTGTTGTACAGATAGGTAGCAGTCCAGAAACTATTACTCTATCTGGCTCACTCCATGCAGATAAGCTTACTATTGGTACAGGAGATACGTTGGTACTTTCAGGTCACAATCTCTTCGTTGGAACAGGTGGGTTGTACATTCACGGACTACTCGACGCAACAGATGCAGGTTCTACTGCTTCGGTCATCACCGTATCTGGTTCATGGCTTGCATCGGGAACAGGAGACTTCATTTCAGGTCGTTCTACAGTGCTCTTCGACGGAAGTTCAGGGTCACACAATATCACCGCCTCAGGTGCCTTTTACAACGTAGCATTCTCTGGTACTGGAGGAACGTGGACAGCCTCTGGGCAAGCTCTAGACATCAACGGAAGCTTTACGCTTTCTGCAGGCACATTCACTGCACCGACAACACTCAACATTAGTGGATCCTTCCTCCGTGGAAACAGTGGTACTTTCCTGCACAATAGTGGGTCTGTATTCTTAGATGGAGGAGACCAGACAGTGTCTGGTTCTACAGTCTTCTACAATTTCGAGAAGCAATCTTCAGCAGGAGTAACACTGGAATTTGCAGTCGGAACACAGCAAAGTTTCAGTGGATCTTTGACTCTGCAGGGATTGCTCAAAGCAATGATCATTAGCTCTACAAGCAGTACTATCACCGGTGCGCTCAATATGGGAAGTGGAACCGTAGTGATGGATCTTCTTAATATAGAGGATATAGATGCAGACCCAGGTGCTACACTTATATGTAACAACTGTGTAAATGCAGGAAACAACAGCAATATCACATTTGTTACAGCTGTAATTACTGGTACTGCTTATAGCGACGAAGGTGTAACGCCGATAGCAAATACTACCGTGAGTCTTAGTTACAACGGACAAAGTGCTGGAGATAGTGACCTAACAGATGCAGGAGGTATGTTTACCCTCTCTGGTGTGGTCATGACAGGGGGTACGGTATTAGCAGTATACCTCGACGGAGGCACATCTACGGGTCTCACTATAGTACTTGGATCTGGCTCTGCGATGACAGGTGTACACATCTACGCAAATAGACTGATAGTACGCAGCCTGTCGGGCACGAGCGCTATTTCCAATGCAAACCTAGCAATTGCAGATAATAACGGCGATACAGATATCACCTCCATTCTTACGAGTGCAACGGGAGGCAATATCACTGTCGCTGCACAAAATGAGCTTTTCATATGGACGGGTAGTGTGTTTACACCTGGCGGAACAATAACTACAGATGACATCGACATCGACGGTACACTCACGCTCGATAACAATGCACTTACTGCAAGTGGATCTTTTGATGGACAGGGTGGAAACTTCTCTAGTTCTGGAACCATAACACTCCACTCGTATAATATAAACAACACGATCTATAGCAATGGTAGTACATTCTCAGGACTGACATTGGCAGGAGGAAGTGGATCATGGATACTCCGTGACGCACTCAATGTAGATGGTGTCTTCCATTTCTCTGGTGGTACGTTGACCCAAAGTGGTCTTACGATGAACCTATCAGAAAATATAACCATAGATGCAGGAGTAACATTTACAAGGTCACTGCAGCAAGCACGGGTCACACTAGATGGCTCACTCTTGTACCAAGACTCTGCAGATATTTCGTTGGGTTATGTGACAATTGGCGGAAGCAATAGTGCCACAGTCACTCTCACAAGTGATCTTCGAGCAGATCTTCTCGTAATTGGTACCGGAGATACCTTGGTGCTGTCTGGAAACAATCTAAATATAGGAACGGGTGGCCTCTTTATCCACGGTACATTAGATGCATCTGATAACAACAGCTATGACAATTCTATTATTACGTTGAGTGGCTCGTGGGCAGCGTCTGGTACGGGAGACTTCATAGCTGGAACATCGACGGTAGTACTCGAAGCAGGTGCTGCAAGCTCTGGTATAAGTGTAAACAATATTACCGCTTCTGGAGCGTTCTACAACCTAGTAATATCGGCTACAGGAGCGGTGTACTCGGCATCTGGTTCGTTCTTAGATATCGATGGAAACTTAACGATCTCTGCAGGTGCACTAACAGGATCGGACATCATTACTCTTGCTGGAAACTGGATGGTTGGAAGCGGTTCGACATTCGACCATAACTCAGGGTCTGTGATCCTCGATGGTATTTACCAGACCATCACAGGCTCCACGCTGTTCTATAACTTGGCGATGACAGGAGCATCGGCTGCACGTCTAACATTTGCAGCGCATACACAGCAGACTATTAGCGGCTCTCTTACACTACATGGGCCGAACTCTAGCAATCCACTTGAGATTCGATCTAGTAGCACAGGAAGCTTTGCAAGGCTCTATGTCGGATCGGAAGCAACATACTCCGTACAAAATCTTGACGTACAAGATAGCGATGCCAGCTTTGGACAATTGCTCTATTGTGAAACGGGATGCCAAAATAGTGGCAACAACCGTAACTGGGCATTTGCGACAGTCGTTGGTACGCTCTATAGCGATGAGGGTGTTACGCCACTAGCCAGTAAAACAATAGCGATTTCCAGCAATGGTGGATCGGTATTCGATACTGCAGAAACAGATGCAGGAGGTCAGTTCACACTCTCTGGAGCGGCGATGACAGGAGGAACGATATTGACCCTTTTTGTACAAGATGAAACAGAAGATGCTCTATTGGTTGTTATATCTGATGGCGGATCGATGACAGGTATAGATCTGTACCAAGATCGGCTGATTGTTCGCAGTGAATCAGGCTCATCCACAATCACAAATAGTGATCTTATTATTGCAGATAACAACGGTGGAACGTTTGATGCAGATATAGCAAATATCCTATCGAGTGCTACGACAGCAACTGGAATCACCGTTCCAGAAGCCAAAGAGTTGCTCATATGGACAGGAAGCGTATTTACACCATCTGGTACATTCTCTGTTCATGATATCCAGATAGATGGTCGACTCAATATGTCTAGTGGAACTGGAACAATCTCAGGTAGTTGGGATGGATCAAATGGTATATTCAGCCCAGGAAGTGGAACAATAGTTTTCATTGCAAAGTCGAGTGAATCCATCGATACAAATGGTCAGTTGCTCAATAATATTCATTTCACAACGACAGGATCATGGACTCCTACAAGTGATTTAGGTATTGCAGGAAATATACGGATTCTTTCTGGAACACTTGTTGCTCCAAGAACGATTACCTTGAGTGGTAGTTGGACACTTGGCAGTGGTGCAGTATTCACCTTCGGTACTGGTACTGTACGACTAGATGGTAATCGACAAACTATCTCTGGTTCGACGACGTTCTACAATCTTGTCAAAACAGCTGATGGATTTGAGTATGTAACCTTCAGTTCCGATCGTCTCTTTACGATCTCTGGTTCACTAAGCATGTCTGGTCAGAGCTTGACGGAGCTTATCATGATACGTTCGACTATTGATGGCACTCCGCATAGGCTCAGTGTCAACACAGCAGGCCGAGATGATATGCTCTATATAGATGTAAAAGACTCAAACGCATCTGAAGGACAAGCTATAAACTGTCCTATTGGTTGTACAGATAGCGACAATAACACTAATTGGTTGATCAGTAGCACAGTCAGTAGTGGCGGTGGCGGTGGCGGTGGCGGTAGTACGGGTGCAGGCGGCGGAGGTGGCGGTGGAGGTGGAGGTGGAGGCCCAACTGTAGAGATTACAGCTGTAAAACATGCCTGTCTTACATTTGGTCGCTCATTGTCCTCTCCGTATCAAGATATAGAGGGTCATCCAGCTGAACATGCGATACGTCAGTTGCAAAAAGCACGTATTGGAAATGCAAATATCGCATTGCTCCGTGGAAGGTTGCAGCAGGAAAAAGGGAATCACCGTCGTTTGTACTTGCCAGATGAAGCGATAACACGTGCAGAGATGGTAGAGCTCGTACTCCTTGCAAACTGTGTGCCGCTCATTCACGATCCACAAGATCTTAGCTTTGCATTTATCGATGTTTCAAGTAGCACAAGGAAGGGTGGAGAAGACGAGGTATTCAAAAGAAAGCTTATCTACACCGCTGTGGATCTTGGTCTTATCGATGGGTATTCAGATCACAACTTTAGGCCAGATGAGCCTATAAAAAAGGCAGATGCTATGCGTCTTCTCGTTCTTGGCTCAGAGCTACCTCCCCTCAGTACATCACCAGTACAAACCTTCTCAGATGTGCCAGTCAAAGCATGGTACGCACCATTTGTAGAGCGTGTCATAGCAGATGGACTTGTAGGAATCTTTGGCAGGCTGTTCCAACCACTAGGTACATTTAGCAGAGGAGATGCTGCATTTGCTATCCATCAGCTCATTCAAAATAGTGGTGAGAAGGGGCTAAATACTCTCGAGATAGATGGAAAGATCCTTACAGAGGTAGCTGCTACACCACAGGAGCTCCAAGATGCGTTTGATGATCCACAAGAGTGTCTACTGTTTGGCGCACCGCCTACACCAGAGTTCTCCGATATAGCAGACCACTGGGGTAGTGCACCTATCCAGCGCCTCGCTAGGATGCGTATCGCAAATGGACAACGCCCACTGACGTCAGGTTATCTCGTAGAGAAGGGAGGGCGTATGGTTCGTCAATTTAGTCCGAACAAAGACATCACAAGATTTGAGATCCTCAAGCTTGCACTACTTAGCAACTGTATTCCACTTATTTCAGAGATTGAAAGTGCAAATACAACATTTACAGATGTTCCAAAGAAAGGAAGGCTAAACGAAGACCCTGAAGACTGGCAAAAACGCTCTATCATCTACACTGCAGCGAACTTAGGACTCATCCGAGGGTATGATGATGGTAGTTTCAGAGCAGATCAACCTGTGACGCGTGCTGAGGCTCTCAAGATCATCACACTTGCAGCAAACCTACCAACACTCGATAACGATGATGTACAAGTCTTTAATGATGTACCGGTCTACGCATGGTATGCATCGTACGTAAACCAAGCAGTTGGATTTGGTCTCGTCACAGGGTACGGCGATAGTACATTCCGTCCCGGAAACAATGTGACACGAGCTGAGGTAGCCAAGATCATCAATACGATACTTACATCGACAGAAAAAATGACGACTGCCATAGCACAGCAGGCTCTACGCAGAGCTGCAGAAGATTTGATAGATCCTCTCACATATGCCGATGTTCCTGCAGAAGCGCCTCCATCGTATCTTGAGTACTTAGAGAATATACCGAAGCCTATAGACACTAAAACAGACCTCATAACCAATGAAGACATTGTCCAAGAGCTACAGCGTAACCAACGTGCTGTAGTACGTCAGGTTGAAAAGAGGGCAGAGCGTCTCGATATCATTGATGCACGTGAAGCAGAAGCAGAAGCCGAGCGTCTCGCGATAAAAACAGAAGAGAGTATCGAAGACTATATTCCAGAAGAAGTACTCCAAGTAGATATCGAAGAGTGTCACATCGCAGGAGAGCCACTTGAGCCTAGATTTAGTGACACAGAAACACACTGGGTACGTAGCATCGTCGATACATTATCTCGTACACATACTGCAGTAAGTGAAACACCGATCCTTCAAGGTCATGTGCAAGGGGGTAAGAGGCTATTCTACCCAGAGTTGCCAATGACTCGGTACGAATTCCTAGCAACAGTACTTAAATCTCGTTGCTACTCAACCTTGTCAGATCTTCGACATGTCAGAGCAAACTTTAGCGATGTACCAAAGGACACATCACTAAAGAGTAGAGTCATCTACACCGCTGCACACCTGAAGATAGCTGGTGGCAATGGCGATGCAAGCTTCCGTCCAGATGAGCCTATCTCTCGAGTAGAAGCACTGGCGATACTCCTACGTGCATCAGATATCGCACCGATCCATCCATCACTTATCAAGACAACCAATGCATTTGAAGACGTACCATCCTATCAGTGGTACTACCCATATGTGTATACCGCTGTTTATGAGGGCATCGTCGGTGGATACAGAGATGGTACATTCCGTCCTGCAAAACATCTTACACGCGCAGAGGGTGCGAAGCTTGTTCACTCTCTGATGCAAACAGATACCGAACCACCAGAGCAGCTGACTTCTGCAGCTCCAGAGGAACCTATTGCCAAAGAAATAATTGAGGAAGACCTCGTCGATCCAGTCGAAAAAGTGCTTCAATTACAGCAGATGGCAACCATACTCTCTCAAGTCACAACGTCTGAAGATTTAGAAGCTATAGAGCAGACAATCAAAGAAGAAGAGATAAAGGATAAATCTATCGTAAATGACTGTATGTTCCTTGGGCCAGATCCACAGCCAGCATTCAGCGATATAGACGGACACTGGGCACAAGAAATGATCGGATTCTTAGGAAAGTTGCGTCGCACGACGAGTAGCAGACCGTTGATCCAAGGCTACACCACATCTATAGACGGTACACCAGCACGCATCTTCTCTCCAGACAAACCAGTCAGTCGATACGAGGTACTCAAACTTGTGCTGATGAGTAACTGTACAGCGCTAGAGAAAGATATAAATACGGTGCAGATCTCGTTCCGTGATGTACCAAAAGATACGTTCCTTACAGGAGATGCAGCACTCAAGCGTCGCGTCATCTACACCGCAGCTAACATGGGTATCGTTCGTGGATACAGCGACAACTTCTTCCGCCCAGATGAGCCAATGTCTCGTGCAGAAGCACTGAAGGTTGTCATTCTTATGACAGGCCTCCCACCGCTCGACGAAGAAGTTACAGAGCAATATAGTGATGTGCCACCAAGTGCATGGTTTGCTCCGTACATCGAACGAGCAGCGTACGATGGCATCGTCGGAGGCTACAGTGATGGCACCTTTAAGCCAGGCAAAGCGATGACGAGAGCGGAGTTTGGGAAGATGCTATACATGTTGCTTTACTAGTCCATGTCCCAGTTGCGGGTTGCGGGTTGCGCGTAGCGCGTTGGAAACTATGAATACTTCTTATACCAATTCCACTTCAAAACGATACCAATGATCATTCAATATATATCTGCGATAAATGCCGTGGAGATTTCACTATAGTGAAGAAGGAAGGTTAGACCTGTTTGTGTGAAGAGTATCAGTTTGAAAGCGAAATGGTATTAGTTCCAAATGAATTTGGAACGTGTTTCTGATTTATTTAAAGCCAAAAATTAGATTAGTCTCAATTGTAGATTTTTTTAGATATTCCCTCTGATTATCAATGACTTCATAGTATATATATGTCTACATTTCAATCATTTGAAGATATTAGAGCTTGGCAGGAAGGAAGAATTCTCATTAAGGAGATTCGTGTTGTATGCAAACGACCAGAGGTCAGGAAAGATTTTGCTTTTGTTGATCAAATAACCAGGTCAGCTCGCTCTATCTGTGCAAATATTGCCGAAGGTCATGATGCAATAACGGCACCTGATTTTGTTAAATTCTTAGGATATGCAAAACGGTCTTTAGCAGAAGTCCAATCACATTTTTATGATGCATTGGATGAAGGATACATAACGAAGCAGGAGTTTGTTCAGTTAAAGGATAAGGCAGATCAAATATGTAAAATACTACGAAGGCTGATGCAATATCTACAGCAAACCAAAATGAAGAACAGAAAAAATGGACCCGCAACCCGCAACCCGCAACTAGTCAATAAGCCGTTCTATATTCCCCAAATGTTTCGATGCCTGTTCATAATCCGGTGCCATCCACACAACACTTTGTAGATGATTTCGTGCTTCGGTAAGTTTACCTTGTTCAGCCTGCACTGCAGATACATGGTAATGCGCAGGGATCAAGTAGGGGTCAGCTTCGAGCGCTAAGAGAAACTCTTGTTCTGCTTCTTCTATCCTCAGACGTTTTTGGTAGCCGATGCCGAGGTTTAAGTGCGGCTCTGCATACTGCGATCCTCGCTCTGCAGCTTCTTCATATAGTGCTACTGCTTCCTCATCTTCATCCATCACTTCTTTCAGTCCAGCAAGGAAATAATACGGAGCGTACATACCAGCTTGCGGCTGTTTGATGGTGTCGATCGACGTGATTGCTTTCTCGTAATAGGTGATAGCCATATCGATTTCTCCTCGTTGCTGATAGATCAAACCTATGTTCGACAGTGCACGAAAGTCTGGGTCTATCGCTGCGGAACGTTCGAAGAGTTCCAGTGCTTCGTCTGGTTTACCCTTTGCATTGAGTGCAGCTCCGAGATTATTGAGTGAGAGTGCAGACTCTGGAAATTGTCGAACAACATTGCGATACAGCGCTTCGCTGTCTTGCCATGTTCGAGCGTAGATGTGGCTATTTGTAGCGAAGCAGAGGAGTAAGAACAAAACTGCAGCAGCCATACCATGCATCTTCTTCTCTGTAGTACACAGTGCATGGAGCCCAAGGCCAACGAGAAGTATCACTGCGATAGAAGGCAGATAGCTGTAGCGATTGTCTGCAAAAAAGATGAACCCACCCTTCGTAAAGTTCACGATATTTGGTGCAAGAAGTAGTCCATAAAAACTTCCTGCAAGAAACACATACTTTGCTTTGTTGTAGGACCAGAAAAAGAGTCCGATACCGACAACCACAAGCACGATAGGAATGAAGAAACTAGGGTCGATAACTTCGATAGAATCATGCTGTGGGTAAATCGCAGAAAGCCCTGTAGGAAGGGCGATACTCTTTATTGAAAATACGATACTCTTGCACGCCATCATCAGCGTTTCCAGAGGAGTAAGCAGGAGTGCATTCTTCGTTCGACCGATGATAGCGATGGCCAAAAAGAGAATGCTCAAGATGCCAAATGGAATCTTTTCTTTTAGTGTGTCTTTTGTTATTTTTCTTTTTCCAAAATCATCAAGCACAACATAAAAAACAGGGAGCAGAACAATGACAACTTTCGAAAGCAGTCCAACGGCAAATGTCGTGATGCTCGCAGTCAGCCATTTTCGATTTTCTGTCTTTGGTGATGCGCTGTAGCGAAGATAGCAGTTGAGCGAGAGTAGACCAAACAGTGCAGAGAGGACATCTTTCCGTGCAGATGCCCATGCGACGACATCGACATGTAGAGGGTGTAATGCAAAGACAAAACCGCAGAAGATAGCCAACCATGGCTTTTTACTCAGTTGCTGAACTGCCAAGAGCACAAGCAGTGCATTGCAGATATGTAGCAACAGATTTGTTGTGTGAAACAGCATCGCACTTCCACCAACAAAAGCGTACTCAATTTGGTATGTCAGCAGTGTCAGTGGGATGTACAGTTCAGGATCGTACGATGTAAATATTCTGAGGATGTTATAGGCAGAGATGTGTTTCACGAGGGGATTTCCTGTGATGAGCATCCCGTCATCGAGAGAGACAAATCCATTGCCGAGTGATAGTGCATACACAGAAAGTGTTACGACAGCGATGATGCCAGACCATAACCGAAGATGTGCTTTGGGGAAATCCATTGGGATTAGTGTAGCAGAGAGCACATTGTCTGAACTACAGATTACGCAGATATACGCTGATTATGAACACTGTCTGAACGTTTTCTCTGTTGGGACTTTGACCAGACTCGATAGCAGTGAAACAGAGCACCCCTCCCTATCAGCCGTCGCTTGCTGCAACAAGCTATGGCCGACAAGAAGGGAGGGGTGGCTAGAAAAGTGAGTGTGCGTAATCTGTAGTTCAGACAACATACAAAACAACAAACAAAACATTTCCCACTCCACCGCAGACAAACCTCTCAACTAAAGTCAAAACACCACATTTTACACCGCTATATTTAAGAAAGAAACGTCGATAGTATTAAGCAGCAAGCGTCCTATTCATTGCCCATGCGATGTATTTCTGTGCAGCCTCAAGCGTATGGTCGCTACGAATAGACTCAGGCATCGTACCCTCATCGTGCGTCTCTATCGCAGCATACTCGTTTTGCACCGCGGCGACATCGTATCGCTCGACTCCTATGAGTCGTGCTACTTCATCTACTTCTTCTTGGGTGGGTCCATTGTCTAGGTTCACAAGCTTGGAGAAAGTACTTATATTATACAATAATAATGTAAATAAGTAAACTCTTACAGCATCGCCAAGTACTCCTTTTCGTCTATGGTTGCTATATGTAGCTCTTTAGCCTTATTTGCCTTACTCCCAGGGTTTTCACCAAGAAGAAGGTAATCTGTCTTTTTGCTAATGGTACTACTGACCTTTCCACCACGCTCCTTGATGAATTTCTTCGCATCTTCACGACTTATGGTAGGAAGAGTGCCAGTAACGACAAACGTCTTTCCAGCAAAGATCTGCTCAACATTAGATCCCTCAGGCTGAAGCGCTAGAACGCCTGCGTTTTCTAGCTTGTGCAGCAGTGCACGGTTATCTTCTTCTTCTATCCAGCTCATCAATGACTCTGCAACGACAGTTCCTATGCCATCGATAGTGGAGAGGGTATCGAGCTCCTGTCCTTGCAGTGTGGTGCAGATATCATTCATCGCTATACCCTCTAAAGATACCTCATGAGATTGCTGACCAAAGAGTGAATCTTGTGGCCCAAGGTTGTCACGCTCTTGCACTGTGAGGGTTTTGCTTGGCCACTGCAGTCTGCGCGCAAGGATCTCTGCGGTCTCTCTTCCGATATGACGAATGCCAAGTGCATAGAGAAAACGCTCAAGGGGTACATGCTTTCCTTGCTCCATTGTTTTCAGCACATTCTCTGTCTTCTTTTCTTTGAAGAGTGGCAGTGCAAAGAGGTCCTCGTAGACAAGAAAAAATAGATCTGCAGGGTCAGACACGAGTCCTTCTTCGATAAGTACATCTATCGTTTCTTTTCCAAGACCTTCGAGGTTAAACGCATATCTGGATACAAAGTGCTCCAGTTTCTCTTGGCGCACTGCGCCACATTTGGTGTTTGGACAGCGATGTACTGCTTCTCCGTCTGGGCGTACGAGTGACTCCTCACAGCTAGGACAGTGCTTGGGGAAGTGAAACGCTTTACTAGTACTTGGGCGTAGGTCTGTGAGAACTTCCACAACTTCGGGGATGACATCTCCCGCTTTTTGAACAATCACCGTATCGCCAATGCGGATGTCTTGGCGTTCTATCTCATCACTGTTGTGGAGTGTCGCTCGTGTAACGACGCTACCGGCAAGCTGTGTAGGGGAGAGGTGTGCCACGGGAGTGATGGCACCAGTGCGCCCGACTTGGAGTTGTATGTCGAGGATCTGTGCAGTCTTTTGCTCTGCTGGGAACTTGTAGGCGCGTGCCCACCGCGGTGCTTTTGTTGTTGACCCTAAGTCAAACTGCATACGACGATCGTTGAGCTTGATGACAATGCCATCGATGTCATAGGGAAGGGAGTCACGGGATTTCTGGTAGTCTGTATACATTTTTTGTACATCCTCTAAGCTCTTGCATATGCGGAATTCTCTATTTGTTGGGATGTTGATCTCGTGTAAGAAATCCATCAGCGCAGACTGCGTTTTAAGTCCTATGGCGTCTGCAGTCTTGCGATCAAGCGCGTAGCAAAACATCATTAGCTCTCTCGATGCTGTGACACGCGGATCAAGTTGGCGTACGGATCCTGCTGCAGCATTGCGCGGGTTGGCAAACTGCTGGTCTGCTTCTAGATCTTTGTTGATCTTCCTCAATGCCTCCTTCGTCATATATACCTCACCAGATATTTCGATGTGTTTCACGTCGATTCCGCCCTTGATGCGTATCTCCAGTGGAACCGATTCAATAGTACGCACAGTATGTGTCACATCTTCTCCTTCTACACCATTGCCACGCGTGACTGCTCGCAGGAGCTTGTAGCTATCATCAGACTTCTCGTAGACCAATGAGATGTTCAAGCCATCTATCTTCAGCTCTGCGATATACTCAGATGAGAAGCTTTCTGTACCAAGGGCTCGTTTCATCTGATCAACCCACTCATCAAGTTCAGCTTCCGAAAAAGAGTCCGTGAGAGATTCCTTTGGAGAGAGGTGCGTTATTTTGGGAAGTCTGCCATCGAGTGGTGCCCCTACACGCTGCGTAGGGGAGTCTGGAGTGATAAGACTCGGAAACTCCTTCTCGAGTGCTATAAGGTCCTGTTTCAGGGCATCACGGACATCTTCAGAAACATCGCTGCGGTCTTCTATGAAGTAGGCACGGTTGAGACTCCAGATCTTTGCTTTGAGCTTCTCTATCCGTTGCTGTGCTTCTTCGTTGTTCATATACGCAGTGTAACAAAAGCTCATTGTCTTTAGCGAGTGAGTATCACTATCATATTGGAGTGAAAACATACGCACCACATCAGCTTCTTGCGCTCTTTCGAATACTATTTGGCATAGTGCTCATTGTCGTGTGGGCAATATACCTACCACATGCTGGAAAGCTCTTTTCTGACGTAGGCACTGTGGTCCCTCTATATGTTATGGACATACACCCGTGGATCGACATCTTCTTTGTTCCGTTCTCATGGGGATGGACTTATATAGTCTATATTCTTGCACTATCCTCTCTTGTGCTATTTACGCTTGGGTGGGATATGAAAACCAATGCCATCTCCATATCTGTGTACATGTTGTACTACTACCAACTTTCCTTTTACCACACGCCATCGTTGTTCCATCAGGCACTTCTTTTTTTGATTATTGCCTTTGCATTTAGCGAAGCAGATAATACGTTTTCTTTGCGTATAAAAGTCGAGAAAGGCACATGGACTGCATAGTCAGTTGGTAATACTATTTGCACATTCAGTTATACAACAACGAACTGTCTCTTCGTCAATTGCAATCTTCAGATATTCAGCGAATATACGCCGCGTATGGCACCTGTTTCTGATCTCCACCCACAGCTCGTTCAAATCGACCAGCAGCTTATCCAGCTACTGGAAAGACGTCGTCAGCTTTGCAATGACTTACGCGAAAGTGGTTCGATGCTCACTTCTGATGAAGAGAATCAGATCATGTTCCAATGGCTAGAAGATGCAGCGGATTTTGAGATGGATGAAGTCATCATCGAGAAGATGAATCGGCTTACACAGGCATTGTGTAGGAAGATGGGGGAGTAAGAGTCTATATGATTGATCCTATCTGTTTTCTAGAACCAGATTTCTATCTGGAGTACAGTGATCTTTCTCATGAAAAACGATAACAAAACAGCAGTGGCAACGAAGGAAGATGTATCACTTATTATGGACTCTATCGGAAATCTTTATGATGCAAATGAATCGTGGAAAGATGAAATATTAGATAAGAATGAAAAGTGGAAAGAGGAAATAAAAAACCACTTCGGCGTCATGCTTGAAGCATATCGCCACGATCTTGCGCGAGCGAAATTTCTGAGGAGTAGCATGCACCAGCTCTAAAAATAGTTATACGGGGCACCCCTCCCTTTCAGGGAGGGGATAAAGGGGAGGGTTTAAAAGGAAATTCCATAAGGAGTCGTTTATTGATTGAAACGAACTATTTTGGCTTATTAGTTAAATAAATGACCCTCCCCCTACCCCCTCCCTTGAGGGAGGGGTGCCTTGTAATGGGATGTATGTAAGTAACTGCTCACTGACCCTGCAATAGCAGCCTAGAGGGCTATTTATAGAGATTTCCACGATACACGGTGTCCTAAATGTCAGTGTTGTTTATACCAGTTACAAGATTGATAATTGCTAAAATAGCATAAATCTGCTATAATATTAGAAATGACATTTACACCAAATACCGTATTTGCCGCAGTAGAAAAGGCAGGAGCGTCCGATGTTCACATCGCCGTGGGTTCTCCACTCATTTTTCGTATAGAAGGAGTCCTTACACCACAAGGTGGAGCATCACTTTCAAAGACCTAAGTAGAAGCATTTATCCGCAGTGTTCTTGGCACAGAACAATCCAAAAAGTTCAAGGAGCAGAAGGAGATCGACTCATCGTATGAGGTAAAAGATGGCACACGACTTCGTATCAACTGTCACTTTGAGAGGGGATACCAAGGCCTTGTAGCTCGAACTATTCCACAAGACATCCCAACGCTCGAAGAGATCGGCCTTGGCGAAGTCGCAGAAGAGCTCTGTAACTTGAGCAACGGTCTTGTACTCTTTACCGGACCTACAGGATCTGGAAAGTCTACATCGCTAGCAGCGATGATCCAGCATATCAGTACACAGAGGCCAGCACACATTGTCACACTCGAAGACCCTATAGAATTCGTCTTTCCAAAAGGGCAGGGAGTTATCCGCCAACGTCAATTTGGTCAGGACTTTCATTCATTTGCAGATGCTCTCAAACATGTCTTACGTCAAGATCCAGATATTGTCATGGTAGGTGAGATGCGAGATCTTGAAACTATTGCAGCAGCACTCACGCTAGCGGAAACAGGCCACCTTATTTTTGGAACACTGCATACACCAAGTGCTGTACAGACTATCGATCGTATCGTAGATGTATTCCCACCACATCAGCAAAACCAGATCCGTACACAGCTGTCTCTATCTCTGAAAGGTATCATCGCTCAACGATTGATCCCCTGTGAACATGGAGGTCGAATTGCACAGCGAGAGATACTGATCAATAACACTGCTGTTGCAAATATCATTCGAGATAACCGTATCCAAGAACTCAAGTCTGCTATTCAGACAGGAGTAGGTGAAGGTATGTGCACATTTGAACGTGATGCGAAGCGTCTCTACAAGGCTGGAGACATCGACAAAGAGACGTATCAATGGGTTTCAGAAAGTGACTAATCTCTAATGTCAAAGAATGTATTAAAAACTATAAATCCGAAATGTAAACGTAAATAGTTTTGCTTAAGGTATGCAAAATAGCTTACAAAAGCCAATAAACCTCTATTTGACGTGTTCAAAGTAGTATATTTTGATTTACTAATGAAAACTTTACTGTATATTCCTCGGTTGCATGTCAGACCTACCTATCAGCATCGAAACATATCTCGCAGAGTCTGGATACTCTGGCACCGAGCTCTTACTTCTTAGGCACTCTCTTGCAGGGCAACCAATGACGTTGCGGGAGCTTGCATCGAGAACAGGGAAGAGTACCGGCGTGTTGAGTCAAGCAGCTCGTAAACTTGTCTCGAAGAAGATCCTCACTAAACAGCTTTTTAACAATTCTCCGAAGTATGTACTGAGTTCGTTAGATGCTATCCGACATTGGATTACGATAGATAGAA
>JAQBVR010000038.1 GCA_027623015.1 bacterium
TCTTTGATTCTTATTTTTTCTTCAGGTGTGTAGACAGACTCCTCATTGAGATACTTCATAAACTTTCTGACCGTAAATCCGTAATCCATTCTGTCACGGAATTGTTCTCGAATTTGTGGATGCACATCGTATTGTTCGAGTGTTGTGATGGCTGCGTTCAAGTTATGTTGTGTGATGGATTTTGTATCGAGGAGAGCGGCCTGCTTCATGATGTTATCAAGCAACTCCTGTTGTTTCTTAGATGTAGCTGCGATGGGTTTATAGATCGTGTTGTGGTTGATATCTGCAGCTATGCTAGCAGCTAATGTTGTGAGCTGTATCTCGCACGGTTCGCCATGCACAAGCACTGTGTAGGTGATGACGCGGTATGGCTTCATTCTCTTGCTTTCATTTCCATAAAAGTTATCTTTTTCGATGATTTGCCCCTTGAATTCATCTTCTAGTTTTCGAATGATCTTTTCCAATTGATCTGCATTTCTCGTGACGACACGTCCTCCAGTAATATCTGGAATATCTGCCATACAGTACTCAGGACGAGGGTCTTTTCCATCATTCCCTCTACGCATACGTTTGATCTTGTCCACGACACCAGGAGCATTTTTTGTTCGTGAGGAGATAACAGGGAATCCGTCTTTTCTGCCATTTACTTGTCCCACTACTTTACCAAGCTTCTTAACAAGTTCAGGTTCTACTTTTGTATTACGCTTGTCGATGTGCTTTTCGAGTTTTGTCATTACTTCCTCACTAGGGTCATCATCAGCTCTATGCACTGCTGACGTTTCCATTTTCATCGTACGGATCTCATCAACATACTTCAGACCTTTAGGATCTTCATTAAACTTTTTGTCATCAGCTGTAAATGCAGGGTCTAGACGAGCAAATGTATCAAATACTTTTTTTTGAAATTCTGCCTTTGTCACGGGGTGTTGTCCTGCAACTTCAATGATAGTGTCGAGTGTTGCTTTTCGCGTATCTGGATTATGTAAAAAGTCTGTAACCGTAAGTGGGTAGTCTACGTCTACAAGGAGTTGTTCCAAAGCATTTGCGAGGAGTTCATTTTGTTCTCCTAATTCTGTTCTCACATAGAATACAGCTTCACGAATACCAGGCAGACGATCTTTAAGTCGTTGCATTTTGTCTTCTGAGATATTTGGAGAAAGCATGTATCCAAGTCCTACCAAGAACCGCGCTTCCTCTTGGCTAAACTCTATTCCGTGCTTGTTTTTCACATAGATATCTAATTGACTGTTTACATCAGCTTCAGTAGTAAATGCCATATCAAGGTTATCATCGATAAATTCTTGTATACCTTCTCGACTAATTGTAACTGGTTCGGACTCTCCTGCTCGATTAATGACATAGGTATTGTCATCTTGTTGCTTTTGAATCTCCCATCCAGATGTACCATTCCATTCTAGAAGTCCTCTACGACTGAGGAGCATAAGCATCTGGTCGGCATCTCCTGTGCGTATAAGTGAACCGGTATTGAGTGTTGTTCTTTGTGCCGTGTAGTGCTCACGTTTTTTGGCAAGTTCAAGAAGTGACCGAAGATAGTCTGGACTGATGACACCTGCAAATGCTGTGCTACCTCCCACACTTGGCCTTTTTTCTTTTCCAAGACGACTTTTTACAAGTCGCTCAGATTCTTTGCGTACAAGTTGATACACGTGTGCAGGCATCTTCATAAGAGTGCAGTTTGTCTTAGCGATAACATTTGCAGTCGTTTTTTTATCAGGAGATAAGGCAGAGATCTCACCCAGAGGGCTACCTCGTGCCACTGTTGCAAACTCCGTAAGAGAATATTTATCTTCCACAGATCCTATTCCATTCAAGAGTATATACACATGATCTATCTCTGTATCTTGTTCGATGATGGTGTTGCCTTCTTTGACAACGATAGTCTCAAATACATGGGGATGTTCCGCTGAAAGTGTTCGTATTGCTTCGAGTGGATCGGCCATCGTAGAGTCGAGGTCCAAAGATAGCAGTCTGAGTTCTGCCATCACGCTTGCTGCATCGGTATAGCTTTTTTCTTTGAGTTCTCTTTGCTCGACAAGACGCTCTTTAGACAAAGCTGTGTTCGCTTTTTTTGCGTTTTCATTTTCTGAAAGCATTGTTTTGTATGCAGTAGCTGGGAGAGAGAGAGCAAATGTATTACCCATAGATGCGACGCTAGCAGTTGCTCTTCCTTCTTCAGTTAGTCCACTACTGGAGATCTCTCCGACGATATTGAAACCGCTTCGTTCTGTGAGTAAGGTGCAATGTTCATCTTCTGGATCTACTTCATATGTCGTTTTGAATATGCGTACACTTCCATCAGTGATGATATGGAGTTGGTCGTTTGGCTTCGTTTGATCGATAAGTAATTCACCGTCGCTATATTCATGGCGTTGGAGTTCAGCTGAACCATGCTCTTCTGTATAGGAGATGATCCCGTTTACGATATCGAGATATTTTCCATCGGGTAGTTCCGCAGCAAGAGCTTCGAGCTGAGAAAGGGGATCGACATAGTCTACGTCTGTGATCTGCGCATCGAGCACAGCTGAATCAGCAGAATCTTGAGGTGATTCAGCGGTTTCTAACTTTGACTGCGTTACTTCACGAAATTTATCTACTAGCCAAGAGACTACGGGAATTCTCCTTTGACTTTCCGGTGTTTCTGTTGGTGTATCTCCCGATTCAACCATATTTATAGTATACCAGAGTCCTATTGACTATTCAATGCTATTATTTCATAATTTTACTTATGAATCGCTTAATTTGTGGTTTAAACGTGATTTCGCTCTTTTACATCAAAGTTGTTGATGCATAGGGTCTGACAAGAAGTCAGCACGTTCTTTTCATAAGACGCCATAGTTCTTGAAGGGACCAGGCAAATGTTAGATTCAAAAAAAGTATTGTTGACTGACATCAGTGACCCACGCCTCAGATCGTACTATCACTTTCTGGGAGTGTGTGCAGGTGTTCTGCACAGCCACGATACTGCGAGTTTTCATGAACGGCAGTCGTACCATGGCACGACACACTCGTTGCAAGGTGTGTCGATGGCAGCAAGGACGGTTTTCAAGATCATCATTCAACACTGGCCGGATCTTGACTCTGTTGAAGTGTGGGAGATTACCCACATGGTCGCTGCAGCACACGATTGGTACCAGGAGTTTGACACGGAAGTCTCTGGCCGTACTAGTCGACTCACGCGCGTCCGCAACCGTGGACCAAATGAGGAAAGTACGGCGCAAGATGCCAAGTCACTGCTTTATGACTTGTCCGGCTTGCATGATGCCTCTTACACAGCATTGGAATACGATGCGGTGTATCAGGGGATATGTAACACGTATCCTGAGCCAGATTTTGGTCCTCCACCCAAGTGGAATACCATGATCCAACCAGGGCTGCACGTGAGTCTTGCGTTGATGCAGCAGCAGGGTCCAGCGTACGTGCATCCTGCCAGTATAGCCCTTCCAATGGGCGGACTTGGGAGTCATCGGTCTCGACGCGCAGGGTGCGTTAGCTGGTGGTGATTTCGAGTTCCAAGAGCTCGAGGTTGGGATCACGCGTGACCTTGTGGAAGCGCGTGTGCAAAACTCCCGTGACGTGATTACTGCTGATCGTCAGCAGGAAATCCTCGAAGCCATGAAGACGTGGGATCGTTCCCAGAAGGGATTCTTTACGGGGCGTAAGAACGTCTTCGAATTTGAAACGGAGTTCTTTCCCAATTCGATCCGAGATGAACTCCGAGCACGGTTTAACCAGTTTGATGCGTCGATTTACTGGTCGCAACTTCAGACAGAAGAACGTGCGAAAATCGATGACATGTGGATCTATGCATTTCGTATGGGTTACCAAGTCCCCATGCTTGCCTAAAGGCACAACAACCTTCGCCGAACGTTTCGGCGATTGTAAGATGTTACGCGAAATCACGAAAACCTCGTCCATTATTGGACTGGGCTTTTTTTTGGTGCACATTGTCAGAACCGCAGATTACACAGATTACACAGATGTCGCAGATCTCTTCTGTATCAGGTTTTTCATATACCACATACCAAATACCATATACCATTCTTGCATGCCTTCCCGTGTTCACCTCCTCGGCATTCCCCTCGATCCTGTCACTGCAGACGAGGCTATTTCTTGTATTCAAGATCTTCTCGAAGAGGGGCAGCATCATATTATGACACCAAATAGCGAGATGCTTGTGGCTGCGAAGAAGGATGTAGAGTTTCACAGTATTTTGAATACGACTTCTCTCAACATCCCAGATAGCATTGGGCTTGTGTGGATGGCAAGGCTCATGGGGCAGAAGCTTCCAGAGAGGGTGACGGGAGTGGATACGGTTACACGATTGTGTTCTCAATTAGATGAGAGACATCCTGTATTTCTTTTGGGTGGGGGTTCGGGAGTTGGGCGTGGAGCGTCGGAAGTGCTTCTTGCACGTAATCCTGATCTGCGTATAGCAGGAACATTTGCGGGGAGTCCTCGAGATGAAGATTCAGAAGCGATCATCGCCATCATAAACAAGGCAGAGCCACATCTTCTTCTGGTTGCGTATGGATCTCCTGCACAGGACAAGTGGATTGCAAAACATATCAAGAGCATGCCAAGTGTGCGTGTAGCCATGGGTGTCGGTGGTACGTTCGATTTTCTCGCTGGGAATACAAAACGAGCACCTGTACTTTTTCAGAAGCTTGGACTTGAGTGGTTGTGGAGGTTGGTTTTACAGCCCAGTCGGATTGGGAGGATCTTTACTGCAGTGGTCGTGTTTCCGTTTATGGTTATACGCTCAAAGTTTTAGGTTGTATGTTGTCAGTTCCATTAATAAGCATACAACTTATAACTTCGGCAGTTTAGTTATGCAACTGCTCCATAAAGTGCACGTACCACTCACCAGTCTCTTCACTTCTTCGTAGTTGGACGAGCTTCATCCCATCTTTTGTCGTTGCGAGGTAGTCGTGTTGTTCCTCTGTTTCCCGTAGGGTTTCGATGTGTGAGATTTCTTCGTCAGGCAGAAGCATGTAGATGGCGATGTGTGGCTTGTCTATGAGTGCTGCGTCGATATTGAGCGTTGCACGAGCAAGGCCAGCAGCTATAGCCACTACTAAACCACTTGTGACAACAGCCCATACGACTGTATGTGTGAAGCGCCCGCGAGATATTCTTTGGATTTCCATAGAACCTTTATTGTACCACAATGTATTTGTGGTCGATAGATTTCTATGGAATTGTTACGGGTTACGGGTTACGGGTTGCGGGTTTCTGGTATGCTACTTGTATGAAGAAGCTTTGCCTCATCATCATCGATGGCTTTGGGGTAGCACCGGCAGGGCCGGGAAACGCTAGGACTCTTGCAAAGATGCCTACCGTAGACCGTATAACTGCAGATGAACCCAATTGCCTCATGGATGCATCGGGCAATGCAGTAGGTTTACCTGTAGGACAACAGGGTGCGTCCGAACCTGGACACCTTACTATCGGAGCTGGTCGAGTTGTTTGGCAACCACTGGAAGAGATCAACCAAGCTATAGAGTCAGAAGCATTTTACGAGAACAAAATACTATCCTCTGCTTGTGAAAGAGCAGTAGAAAAAGGGGTGCCACTCCACTTGGTGGGCTTGTATTCCATTGGAGGTGTGCACAGTAGTGCAGAGCACTTTCATGCGATGTTGCGACTAGCAAAGAAGAAGGGGGTTGAGAAGGTGGTACTGCACTTGAGCGGTGACGGTCGTGACGTGCCAGAGAAACACTTCTGTACAGACTTTGATCTGCTGAAAAAAGAGATAGATGAGGTGCAACTCGGAACAGTGGCTTCATTGGTTGGGCGATTCTTCGCTATGGATAGAGATAAGCAGTACGCAGATCGCACAAAAGTTGCGTATGACTTGCTGATGAATGGTGAGGGTGACGAAGTGGAAGATCTCTGCAAAGGTGCAAAGGATTGGTACCTCAAAGCACCAGATAAAGAGGAGACGGACTACTACATCCGCCCGCTGAAGACTCCATCATTTGAGTCCATCAAACCAGAAGATGTTGTGGTCTGTGTGAACTTCCGCAGTGACCGTATGATCCAGATCGTTAGAGCAATGGAAGATGAAAACTTCTCTGAGTTTCCACGTCCTGTACGGGTGACAGATGTGACATGTATGGGTCCGTATTCAGACCACTTGCCTGTAGCATTTCCTCCTGAAGAAGTGCACAACGATTTGGGAGATATCGTTTCTCAGAACGGACTTAAGCAACTTCGCATCGCAGAGACCGATAAATTTGCGCATATTACCTTCTTCTTCAACGCGCAGCAGCACGAGCCGTACGCAGGAGAAGACCGCATCATCGTAGAGTCGCCAAAGGTGCCAAACTACGCAGACACACCAGAGATGAGTGCAGACCAAGTGACACAAACACTGAAAGATAATCTTGGGAAGTACGACATCATCATCATGAACTATGCAAACCCAGACCTTGTTGGACACGGAGGCAAGCTCGACGCTGCCATCACTGCGTGTGAGTCTGTAGACCGTAACCTCAGTGAAGCTCTTGCTGCTATAGAAGAAGCTGGGTACGACTGGATCGTCACGTCAGACCACGGTAATGCAGAGCAGATGATCTACCCTGGGACAGACACCGTGTGCCCTAGTCACACAGCGAACCAGGTTCAGACGTTTGTGCATAGTGAC
>JAQBVR010000039.1 GCA_027623015.1 bacterium
GTCACATTTTCTTTTGTGTAAGTTACGTGAATTTCGTTCTACTAAGCGGCGAACAGACCTGCAATGTGGGCAGCACTTTGGTGCAGGGACGCCCATCTCGCTGTGGAAAGCTTTTTCATCGTCCTCTATAATGAAGGCTGATCGACAATCTTCGCACGTTGTATCCATATACCAGATACTATATACCAGATACCATTTAGTATACCTCATCTAAGTAGCACTCCTCACAATACACCTTCTCCTCCCTATCCGGGGAATACGATGTCCTGATAGCTTTCTGACACTTATCACACGTTCTGTCCCACAATGTGCGAGGGTTCCGCATAGCAAGACGCTCTTGATGACGGACGTTTGGCTCCTTACGTGCTATCGGCAAATGCAATTCTCGATAGAAATCTAGCTCCTGTGGAATGACTCGGTAGAGTTTCTCACTCTCCTCACAGCTTAAGATCTTCTCACAAATAGCATCATTAACATCATCGATCTGAGAGGGGACATCGACAGGAGGGCCCATGTAACTCTCTTTGTTTTCCTTCTGCTCGTACCACTGCCAACCTTTGTTTTCGACTTCTTCTTTTGTAAGAGGGAAGTATTCTTGAGCAACACTCTCGTTATACCCAAAGAAACTAATCGACACTGGGAAAAACTCCCCCCACTCTTTCGTCTCCTTCATGTGGGCAATAATGCGGGGCATCAATTCTTCGTACTCCTCCTTTGTGTATTGTTTGTTTAAGATGCAGTAGCTCTTTTTTCGCAAACCCGTGCACCCAAAGAGGTTCGTACACGTATGGCACTGATCACAGTATTGCGAATCTGCACTCTGGCATACTTTGGAAAATAACATGCGTGTGTTGATGTATGCACCAAAATACTCGTAACACATTTCGTGCTCTTCACAGTAGTTATTGTCGTAACAGTCTTTCATGTCTACAACCTGTGCACAGTAACGGCAGTCTTCCGATCGATCAGTGTAAAAGCTGTCGTGCACATTCTTACATTCATACACGTAGTTCCCACTCACATTTTCGACTTGATTACTCTGCATGTATCGGTGCGGAACACTCAGTGACATCTCTTGCAGCTTTGCCTTCAAGATCTTGTGAGACTCTGGGTTACAGAGATCAAGCTCTTTCTTACGCTTAAAGTATTCTTCCTTAGTCAATTGTTTGTTGAAGATGCAGAACTTCTGATTTCGCAGTGCTGCACACCCGATACATTCTTGGCATCCTTGTAGGTCATAACAGTAGATCAAGTTATGCGAACTATGGCAGTCCTGGCAGTAGAAGCATTCATACAATTTCCGACAATCCACACATTCATAGCAACGCTCACATTCGCGCACGACGAGTGTGTCCATGCAGTTGCGCGAATAGTACGGAGAACCGTAGTAGCAGTCTTCACTGTAGACAGAGCCAAAGATCAGATAGCAGTTCTTATCATCTCCAGCGTAGTTACAGAAATCACAATTCTCACAGTTCCATACGTGCAATCCACATTGCGGAACCTCGCGCTGCAAATCTGCAAATTGCTCGAAGAAGGGACGAGAGAAATCAAAGGGCCTTCCGTAGTCGAGTGGATCCCATTTATCACTCCACCATTCCTGTTGTTCATACACAATGACGTCTTTATCTGGTGATAGATTAGAGATCATTGTCTTCCCACTCAGGTCACATTTACGATGATACAAATGTCGCTCGTTACGCCACGAGAGTCGTCGCTGCTGCCTACAGTCTGGACAGTGTGTTGGCGGGGGAACATCGTACGTCTTTCCACCGATGATAGGGGATATTCTTTGGTAATAGGCAAGATCGATGTCGTCTATTGGGTAGACTATGCCGCAGTTGGCGCACTGTTGTTGCATTAGAAAATCTTGGAACCAAGAGGAATGTCATCGGAGTCAAAACCTAAGAGTCGTACGAATCCATCGTCATTTGTAGCACCAGTTGTCAGGCACTCCGACATGAACGGCCCGATTTGTTTCGTTGGAAAGTTGACGACAGCAACAATACGACGATCTTGCAGGTCTTCTTTAGAGTAGAGTTCGGTAATTTGTGCAGAAGATCTCTTCGTTCCAATATCTGGCCCAAAGTCTATCGTTAGTTTGTACGCGGGCTTTCTGGCTTCGGGGAAGTCCTCGACAGATGTGATCTGCCCCACACGAAGTTCTACCTTTTCGAAGTCGCTGTATTCAATTGTGGTCATAGTGTTAGAGGGAAGAGTATTGGACGTTCCCCATAGATAAAGAACGGACTATAGCCCTATATAAAAACGAAAAGTCCAAATGCATATCAGAAAGTATTTCAGGTGTATTGGATAGATCTTGTTGAGAAGTCAAAGTGTAGGTAGTATCTATTTTCTCCCTATTTTCTATGAAAGATGAAGATATAACACTTCGTATAGTTCTCGACCACTTACAAGCGGTAAAGTATGAGTTGCAGCAAGATATTCGATCAGTCGAAGAACGCTTGACCAAGCAAATGGATCGGAAAATCGATACACTGGATAATAAGCTCAGTGCAAAAATTGACGTATTAGACGATAAAGTAGATTGGCTTATATTTGCGAAGGAAAATTTCGACAATCGATTTGAGAAACTTGATAAAGAAAAACTACCTTTGCGCGTCCGAAGACTAGAGAAGTCAGTAGGCATCTCACTGAGTGGAAGATAAGTAGCACTCTTCACACACGACTTTCTCAGAACGCTCTGGATCGTAACTCGTCCACATCTCTTTTTGGCATGCAGAGCATTGTCTCTGCCATAGGAACCGAGGGTTACGCAGCAAGTCACGTTGTTTGTGGCGTTCTGCAGGGCAGAGTCGGGGTAGAGGAATACCTTGTTGCTTGTAGAACTTTAGCTCTTGAGAGATGATCTTGTACTGCTTTCCAGAATTCGCGCATGTGAGTATCTGCTCACAGATAGACTCATCGCTGTTTACGATATTATCTGCAACAGTAGCTTCTGGACCCATGTATGCCTCTGTCATTTCCTTTTCTTTTCTCCAGCTCCAGCCTTTGCTCTCTGCATCTGCTTGGCTTAGTGGCATGTAGTCTTGTGCAACGGTTTCGTTGTAGCCATGAGGTGACAAGGTTGTAGGAAAGAACTCACCCCATTCACCCATGCCCTGCATGTGCTCGATGATCTTCGGCAGGAGCTCTTCGTATTCCTCTTTCGTGTACTGCTTGTTGAGGATGCAGTACTCTTTGTTCTTGAGTCCATGACACCCGAAACAGTTTTTACAGCTTTTGAGCTGCTGACAGTAGTAACTATTACTGTTGTACGGTCCAGACATAACAAACGCACAGAACTTTGTACCGACTGTCGACATGATCTCGTAGCTCGACTCTGGGTCATACAGACTGTAGTTCATGTCCATGCAGTCTTTGGCATTTAAGACATCGTAGAGGTACTGGCAGTCTTCGCAGTCTGTAGCGTTGAAGCAGTGGTAGCAGTTCTTACTATTTTTGATGTTATTGCCCATCGCATTTTCACAGTTGAGGTTATACATGTCGCGGTACGTTCCTTTGTCGATGCGCATGTTCTTCCAGATCTTTTGCACGTTTTGTAGTGACGCATGTGATGACAAGTTCAGCTCTGCAACTTTTTTCTCGTATTCTTCTTTCGTGTATTGTGCGTTGAGAAGGCAGTACTGTTTGTTACGGAGGTTCACACTCAAGACGCAGTCTTTACATCCCTTCATATCAAAACAGAACGTACAATCGCTACAGTTGTCTAAGTACATAGAGTTACGACACGCGTAGGAGTTGTAACACTGGATGCACTCGTAACACAGTTCAGACGCGTACACGAACGTACAGTCCACACAGTTCTTACTATTTTTTACAAACAGATCGAAGTAACAGTCTTCGTTTCCTTCTGCAGCGATGTCTAGGTAGCAGTTCTTCTCGTCTGTGCAGTAGTTACAGTAGTCCGAGTTCTCGCAGTTGGAGATGGCGACACCCCAGTGGGGGACTTTGTCCCTCAGCTCACCCCATTGACCAAAGAAGCTCCGGCTAAAGTCATAATCACGACCGTAATCGAGACCTTCCCACGAATCACCGTGCCATTCGTCTTGTTTGTACACGGGGAATGCTGTGCCAGGTGCGTACATGGAGATGAACATCTGTCCTGTTTTATCACATTTGCGATGGTAGAACGTGCGGTCATTTCTCCACGTCATACGACGCTGTACTCTACAGTTTGGACAAAGAGTCGGGTCGGGTATCTGGTAGATGGTTCCACCGATCTGTGGAGATGCCTTTTTCAAGATCTCTCGATCTGCATCTGAGACGGTAAAGGCCGATGTGCACTGTGCGCAATTCATGCTTATACACTCTCATATGACGTAAAATATGTCTAACACTATATTGGATTATAGGCTCAAATACTTGTTTAAGTATCAAATATATGCTCAAATAGTGTAGAAAAAATTCTACAAATGATAGCTGATCTCATCAAATTAGGCTTGTCCGCAGAGGAGTCCAAGATCTACCTCGCCTGCCTTGAGGTAGGAGGAGGGCCAGTATCTGTCATAGCCCGCAAGGCAGAAGTTCCTAGAGTGGGCTGTTACCACACACTCGAAAACTTATTACAGAAGAGGCTTGTTTCGCAGTACAACCGCAACAACGTAAAATGTTTCTCTCCAGAAGCTCCAGAGAAGCTTGAGCAACTTGCAGTAGAGAAGGTGAATATAGCCAAGCTACTTCTGCCACAACTTAACTCCATAGCGAGTTCTACAGGTTTTCGGCCCAAGATCCGCTTCTACGAAGGTCGTGATGGTGTAGAACGTGTGTTTCAAGAGTCGCTTGAGGCAAAAGGGGAGATAGCGGGGTATACAAATATGAAGAACGTGACAGAGTTCTTTCCAGACTTCTTTCGGCAATACACACACGATCGCTTAGAGAAAGGCATCAAGACGCGGTATCTCTCCCCAAGTACGGTAGATAGTGTGCATGTCATCGATGCATTTCTTCCAGAGGACTACGATCCAAACCTTATAGAGATCCTTTTAGTAAACAAAGACCAGTTTCCCTTCGAAAATGAGGTTCTCATCTTCGGTAATACAGTTGGTATCGTTTCGCTAAATCCCGATGAACTCTTGGGATTGATCGTCGAATCTGCAACGTTTGCACAGACGATGAAGGCTGTGTTTGATTTAGCATGGTTGGGGGCGACGGCTTTTGTTGCGAAGTAACTAACTGCGCCATGTATCCGAGCCGAAGGCGAGTGGTACATGGACACACGGATTTCTCGACTTATTTTATTTTTTGTTTTAGATTTGAGAAAGGTTTCTTAGATTCTCTCATTCAATATGCAAAATACGGAAGAGGAAATTATTCACAAAGAAAAAGAGTTCATCAGGGAATTAATAAGCCTTGATCGTAATATCGAGATTACATTCAGCGATTTTGGTTGGACCAGTCGTGTGTACATTATAAATTCAGGTGAAATTGTATTTAAATTCCCCCGATCTGAAGAAGTAAAAACTGAATACACACTGGAAGTACCTGCTTATAAAATTGCCGAAGAAATAGATGAGGTATTAATTCCAAGTATTCAATGGGAGCATCCAAATAAAGATTATGTCGGTTATAAAGGAATTAAGGGTAAGTCGGTAGATACAGTGAATTCCTCACTTACAAAAGATGAGAAACGCAACATTGGCACTCAAGTGGGTGCATTTCTTAAGAAATTTCATCAACTCACTATCCCAGATGCACCCCTCATGTCATTGGAGAAAGAAGTCGCCGAATATCAATACAAATTGGAATTAGGACTTCCTGAAATTGAAAAACATTTCTCGAAAACAGAGGTTGCCTCAATTAAACAGTTGCTACTTGAAGAGTATCCTCACAAGATGAAGGAGTTTGGGTTCAATAAGTGTTTATGCCACGGTGACCTTGGATATTGGAATATGATTTATAGCCCTGACGGAAGGATCGGAGTGATTGATTTTTGTGACGTTGGGTATTACGACAATTCAATAGATTTTGCAGGTATGCAAGATGAAGACATGCTCAACGCAGTTTTAGACGCCTACGGCGAAGATGTTTCTAAAGAAAAAATAGCATTGCGCATGAAAGTTATTCCTATAATCGACTTGCCGTTTTTTATAGGAAAAAATGATCAAAAAGGCATAGAAAGAACGATAGAGAGAATCAGGAATACTGCACTTAAATAATAAAAATTCATCGCAAACCAGAGCTCTGGTTTGCCGGGGCAATATCTTCAAAGGGAAGAAGGGCTCATGAGAGGGAACCAATTTGTTTTAAATAAGCCAACCTTCGCTGCGCGAAGGTT